>JBGTRP010000135.1:0-11925 GCA_041940685.1 Acanthopleuribacteraceae bacterium | reverse complement strand
TGGTGTACCAGCCCATCGAACTATCCTCTCAAACCTATCGTTTCGAGGTTCAGTCCGCCTATATCAATGACAGTTGGACCCTGAACGACCGCTGGCGTTTTAACCTGGGCTTCCGGTTAGATAAAAACGACGCGACCGATCAACAGGGTACGCCGGTTGCCGATGATACCCACATCAGCCCTCGGCTCTCCCTCAACTGGGACCTGAAAGGCGACCGCAAGCACCAGTTCAATTTCAGTTACTCGGAATATGTACAACGGACGAGCGAGGCCGCGGACGACGCGTCCGAGGCGGGAAGCACCTCCTTCACCGAGCTTCGTTACCGGGGACCACAAACCGAGAATTTCCTCGATGTGATCGACTGGATCAACGAAACCTATGGCGACGGATTCTTCCTCGACCCATTGAATCATCCCAATCGGGAGCAGTGGGAAGCGGATCTGCGCCAGAACTTTTTGTTTGTTCCAGGCTCTCCCGCTACAATTATCGGCTCGATCAACCCCAATGGAGGGGGCACGCGGGGTTCCCTGGATTCTTTGATTTCCGAAGAAGTCCGGCTGGGCTATACCTACCAGTTCGCTTCACGAGGGTTTATCAAGGGCGATGTCATCTTCCGCGATTTCGACAATTTTGCGGTCAGCAATATCAATCTCCAAACCGGACCCACGAATAACGGGCAGAATGATTTAGCCGTCATCAACAATGATGACGGGGATTACACACGCGAGTATCACGCGGTGCAATTGCAATGGAGCTACCGTTTTCGCGATAACCTGAACGTTGCGGGTAACTATACCTGGTCGCAGCTGACGGGGAACGTGGACGGCGAAACATCCAGCGGCGTTGGCTCCAGCGTTACCACCACGAGCGAATATCCGGAGTACAACAACTTTCCCAACCGCAATCCGATTGGCTATCTTTTCGGCGATGTCCGCCACCGGGCCAATGTCTTCCTGACTTACGATCTAAACACCAGCATCGGCACTTTCAATTTCAGCGCCATGGAGGAAATCTCCTCCGGCACGCCTTACAATCGGGCTTGGACGATTGATCTGAACCAATTCGACGGCGAGTACGGATTTCCATTGCTGGACGATAGCGGCTACGTGTCGCCCGACACCACCTCTACCTACTATCTGTCCAGAGGCGCCGATCGTGCCGAAACCGCATACGCGACGCATCTGGGCGTCAATTGGTCCCTGAATTTCTACAAACGGGCCGAGCTGTTCATCCAAATCGATGTCTTCAACATCTTTAACCAGGATGCGGCGGACAATGGCCGGGGCTATCGTTCGACCATCAACGAAATTGCACCGTTCAACGTGTTCACCGAAACGCCCATCGAGGGCGTCCACTACGAGTTTGACAACCAGTTCGGAACCCCTACGGGCTCGACCGCCTTTCAGCGGCCGCGCACCTTCGAGATCGATCTGGGCATTCGCTTCTAGAACACGACAACCCAAACCCATCCCAAGAGGGCGGCTTCGTGCCGCCCTTTTTTGTTTATGGATCCAGTCAGACGCTTACCGAGCCATTCTCCCTGAAGGAAAGACGCTCATGGGTTTCCTGGGAATTTATTTCCCTGTTATTTACGGCCGAAATCCGAGGGGATCTCTCCCCACTGTCGGGTTTTCCATTTGAGCAGCTTCAATTCGGGATGCCGCCGCAAGTGAGCCTGAATGCCGCGGATCAGCGAAAGAATGGCCTCGGGTTCGTGAACACTGGGTCCCAGCCTGCCGGTTCGAATCCAACCCAGAGCAATGGCCGAATCGGTCCATAGTCGTGTTTCTCCGTGTCTGAGCGCCAATCGAATCATGGCGTCGATACCGGCCAATTCCGCGTAATTGTTGGTGTGAACTCCGAGCTTCTTATGCTCCAGGACCCGGCCTTCCAAATCCGTGACCTGATACTCGCATGGGCCTGGGTTGCCATGGGTTCCCGCGTCGCTGGTCAGACCTTCCACGGGATAATCCGGCGGCCTTGGCGTAGAGGCTTTGGCCGCGCCCCCCCTTTTGGCGGCGGATTTTCCACCCCGGGCCGCGGCAAGCTTGCGCTTTCCAGCCAGCAACTTCGCCATGGCCTCTTCCCGGCTTTTGCCCCCCGCGAACGCGAAGGGCTTGCCATGAACAAAGGACTGGCATTCGGGCCAGGAGGAAAAGGTCCGAAAAGAGCCCGGCGCCACCTCCACGAGGTAAAGTTTGTTGGCGGCCATCCCTCAGTTGACTTCCGGATTGAATTCTACCTGCTTGCCGTTGACAATGGACAACGACCGACCGGCGAGCGCATCGGTTACGAGCGAGGCAAAAAATTGAGACCCCTCCAGGGTGACGCTTTCCACGTTTTCCCCGGAAATGTCCAGTATCAGCGTTTCGTTGGCGTCGAGCGCATGAGTGTTGATTTCGGGGGCCTGCCCCGTACGGCGCGTGGTGACCACCACATCGCCCGCCATGCCGGTTTTGAATACCTCCAGCCTGCCGACGGGGAAAGGAAAGGCCACCTGGCTGGTAAGACCGGTCACCGCGGCGCCATCCAATTTTGCATTGTCGTTGTCACCGGCGAGCTCGAAGATTCGCAATGGCTCGGCCGCGGTCACTAACACGGTTTGCGCTTGGGCCCCGGCAGGAAGATTAATTTGAGCGGCCCCATTGGAGGGAAAACGAAAGCCCGTGCCCACCTGATTCAATCCCAGGGCCTTACTCCTTGCCGGAAGGTTGTAGCTGGGCAGTTCGGCGAGTAATGCCCCATCCTTGTCCAGCACCTTGATGTTCAGATTCGCGGCGCCCCCGGTGGGGTTGAGGATGGAGAAGCCGCTCCAATCGACATCGGACAAACCTACCCGCAGGGGCCAATGGGTGCGGCTTTGATCCGGCTGTGCGAGCACGCCGGCCGTGGCTACCTCGCCGGTGATCCCACGATAGCCGTAAAGTTCGAAACCGGCAATGGGTCCGGTGCCGCTGACTTTGACGTAGGAGACCAGTTCCGCGGAGCCGCTGTCGTCGAACATGCCGGGCTCGCCATTGGGGCCCGGCGCCAGGAAGGTCACCAACTTCTGGTGGGCCTCCAGAGTCGTGGGCGTAGAGGGGGATAAAAGATGACTGAGATCGTTGCCGTTGAGGCCGATGAGTTGGATATCCAGGTCCACGGGCGTGTTGCCGGGGTTTAGCAGTACCGCGCCGGACCAGAAATTGGCGCGGTCGCTGGGCACATGAGGATAAATAATGGAGGTAGCGGTTTCGCCATCGCCCATCAGGGGAATGCCGGCGATTTCCTGTCCCAGGTCGCCCTCGGGCGAGCGCATGAAGAATCCGGCGCCCGCGAGCGGTTGATCACTTTGGAATAAGACCCAGCGTTGTCCCGCGCCTCCGGGAAAGAAGGAGCCCACGGTATGGGCGTTTAAGCTGATTGGATCGCTGGAGAGCACGTCGTATTGCGTGGGGGAAGCGCCTTCCTGATACACGGTCGCCGTGATGTTGGCAGTTGCCCCATTGGGGTTGAACAATTGGATTTCATTGGTCCAATCGAACTCGCTTCCCGAAGGGGGAACATGAGCCGCTATGTATTGATACTCCTCCACCGGCGAGAGGATTCGGTGCCTGGCAAAGGAATTCTGAAATACCTGGGCGTGAGGGCCGTCCGGATAAAGGTTGCGGGCGGCCGTTACCGTGGCCGTGGCCATGGTCGGCATATTGGTTCCGAAAACCAAACCAAAGTGAGATTCGATCACGATGCGATCGGCCTCCTCGATGGGGATTCCCTGCCAGTACAGCTCATTCATGGCCTGAAAAAGGGGCGTCGACCACAACTCATCGGATTCGTACCCACCCAGGTCCTCATGGTCCTCGTAGCGGCGGCCCGGCTCGTAAATGGCATGAAGCACATCCACCCGCCGGCCCGGCCAACTGAATTGCCCGTGGCCATCCCAGGTGAACATCCATTCGGGACGGAAGATTTTGCCGTTGGGCGTTTTGAAGCTGTAGGTGCTGGCCCAATAATCGCCAAAACCCTCGCCGATCGCCAATTCGTCTCCGCCACCGCCGAAAAAGGGATTGATGGAGGTCTGCAGGGCATGGCCGTACTCGTGCAGAATGACGTCCGCGTCCTCGTTATCATCCACCTGGCCATGTCCAAAGGCCAAAATATTGACGGAGGGATCGTAAAAGGAGTTGTCCTGCCCATTGGCGCCGTCGGTATCCACCGAAATCGGCCCCTGCTGGATTCCCGTATCACCCACAAAACCCAGCGATTGGATGTAGCGCTGATTTTGATCGATGTGGAAATAGGTGTTGGCGTCGTTGAAGGCGTTGTTGCCACGCAGGAAGTTCCAGACGCCGTCGGTGGTGGTGGAAACGGGGGTATTCGGCCCGGTAAAACTGGAATTCAGCGTACGGATTTCGCACCAGGGCCCGAGCAGTTCAAACATGCCCGAATTCATGTCCTGGGTGATGTCCAGCAAGGGCCTCGTCTGATAGGCATCGGTAAAGGCCGCTGCGGGGCTGTTGTCCTCCAGGCTCTCGTCCATTAGGGTCGTACGGGGATCGGGGTCAAAAACCAACGCGCTGCCCTGGGCCCGCTTGGTCACCCTGTTGACGCGGCGTTCCCGCTCCAGCTTCAGGCGTCGCTTGAATTCCAGCACCTCCAGCCGCCGGTCGGTCACCGGAGGGGTTTCAGCCTCAGCGGCGGTTTTCGGCCGGTGCGCCGAACCCTCATGAATTAATCTGTCCCGCACCGACAGAACCCTGCCGTCGAGCGCATCCACGGCCAGGGACCACGCACCGAAGGGCGCGTCCACGGATAGGGAGACACGGTAGGCGAGCACGAAGCCTCCATCACGAGGGAGGTAAACTTCCCGCGCCTCTGGAAGCCCCCGCAAGCTGCCGTGAACCCCAAGGTAATTCCAGGAAACATCCAGAGCGTCATCCTGACTGAGCCTGTATTTGTGCCGGGGCGCGACCGGTTTGTCCACCGGATAGGTATTGTTGGCGACCTTGAAGATTCGCCCGTCTTTAGCCGCGAGGGAGACAACCAACTCGGCGCCCTCCACGGGAATGCCGTTGAGCATTTGCCCGAAATAGTAATGGGCGCCTAATAGACTCTTCTGAACCCTGTTGAAGGACAGATTGGAGCCTCCCGGCTGCAGGGAGAAACGTTGCCAGTTTTGATGGATATAGGCCCAAGCCGCCTTCTCGCCCTCGGCTCCCGCTTCAGGCTGGAACAAGGGATCGACAATCACGCTGGGGGTCGCCCGGTCGGAATGCATCAATACCTTTTCCGGTTGGGACCAGCCCCACTGCAGCAAGCCACAGACGGGCATCCAAATCAAAACCATCCATTTCATGTTTTTCTCCTTTTCATGCGGGTTTGTTCTCGGGATCGGGGAAATAGGACAACCTTCTCCAAGCCTCAGGGCCTGGGAATCGAAGCGGGGCCCCTTTCGCGCTCCCTCTAGTTGCTCCGGAAGCACGTGGCGCGGTGGGGCCGACCGGATCTGTGCTACACGGAAAACTCCCCGATTATAACACCCAATTCCACGCGAATTGGGAAGGGCTCCCCAACCCAAGAGACTTCTTAAGCAATCTTCTTGCCGTGACAAAACAAGACCAAGCCACGCGACTCCCGCGGGCCGGCCAACACCCAAGGCGAGCTTTTATTCCAGGGGAAAATCAGGTATGATTTCACCGTCAAAAGGTACCACCCCGAGAGGCTAAGCATGACGACTCAAGTACTTCGCGGCCGGATCGACCCTCTTGCCTTGGTCGATGTTTTGGCTTACCTGGGCCGAAACCGGGAAACAGGGGTACTCAATGTTGTCAGAGACGAAGCGAAGAAATCGATCATTATCAACGATGGCAGCATCATTTTTGCCCGCAGCAACCAGAACGAGGATCGGTTGGGAGACATTCTCCTTGCTCAGGGCCAAATCACCCAGGAACAATACGACCAGGGCACCGAACTTATCTACAAAAAGGGTTTTCGCCATGGCCGCGCCCTGATTGAGATCGGCGCCATCTCCCCTAAAACCCTGTGGAAAACCATTAAGAGCCAGATCGAAACCATCGCCTGCTCGGTCATTCCCTGGCAATCAGGCAGCTTTGAATTCATCAAGCAGGATATCCGCCAAAAGGAATCCATCACCACCCGCACCTCGATTTTGGAAATGATCACGGATGTGATTCGCAATTTGGACAACCGTCAGTTGTTTAAATCCCGTTTTCCCGATCTTGGACTGATGTATCGGAAGGTGCCGCGCGCGGGCGGAAAAGAAGTGACGCTGGAACCCCACGAGGAATATCTGCTGGGTTTTATCGACGGTAAAAACACGCTTCAGACCGTTTGTGACCAAAGCGAGTATGGGGAGTTGGAGAGCCTACGCGTGATTTTTTTGCTTTCGGCCCTCGGCTATATCGAGGCGGTTCCCCAATCGCCTCAAATACCCCACTCCAGCGATGTCCCTCCCATCGTTCTCAAGTTCAACCAAATTTACCGCTTTTTGAACACCTATCTCGGGGACAGGGTCGGCACGGTGGGCACCAATCTATTGAAAAAGTATTTCGAGGACACCAGGCAAGCCCATCTTCAAATTCTGGATCATGTGAACATCATGGAGGACGGTAGCCTGAACGCGGGGCAAATCCAGAAGAACCTGAATCGACTCAATGGCGATGAGCATCACACCAACCTGGCCCTGGACGACGCGCTCAATGAGTACCTCAACATCGGCATCATGGCGGTAAAAAAGGTGTTGGGCGCGGATCACGAGAACATCGTCATCAAACAAATAGAGACCATCGAATGAAGCCGGACCCGCGGGGCCGTTTCGAGCCCCTGCTGAAACGCTGGACGGTTTTGCTTTTTCTCCTATGGATGTTTTTCATTTTGACCCGAATCGGACCCTGGTGATCGCCGGGCCCACCAGTTCGGGTAAATCCTCCCTCGCGCTCCGGCTCGCCAAGAGGCTGCCTCTGGAAATCGTTTGTATGGATTCCATGCAGCTCTACCGCGAGCTATCCATAGGAACGGGAGCGCCCACCGATGTCGAACGGAAAACGGTTCCCCACCACCTCTACGGCTCCGTGTCGGTAAAGGAGCCGATGACGGCCTTCCGCTACGCCAGGATGGCCACGAGCGCTCTTGCCGCGATTCAGGCGCGGGGCCGCATTCCTTGCCTGGTGGGAGGCACGGGATTGTATATGCGGACCCTGTTCGAGGGCGCCGACCGCTTGCCCGCCACACCCGAAAACCTGCGCAGGCGGCTAAGCGATCTTTCCGAACGCAGAGGAAAAGAACGTCTCTATCGCCTGCTGCGCCGGTTAGACCCCGAGGGAGCGGCGCTGCTTCATCCCAACGACAGCCAACGCGTACAACGCTTCCTGGAAGTTCGGCTCTTGACGGGTCGGGGCATCCACGCCAATTGGAAGGCCGCGGACAGGCCCTTGCCCGCCCCCCTTCCCATCACCATCGGATTAAACATGGAACGATCTTTGCTAAAAAACAAAATTGCCGCTAGGGTTCATGCCATGCTGGAGGAAGGCTGGATCGAGGAAACAAGGAATTTGGTTCATTCCGGAATTATGGAATTCGTGGCGCAACGGGGTCCCATCGGATACCGTCAAATCGCTGGCTTCTTGGATGGCGAATACGACAAAAACACGCTCGTCAACATGATCATCGTGGCCACCAGACGCTACGCGAAACGGCAAATGACATGGTTCCAGAAGGTCTCCCACATCCAATGGTTTCCTTTTCTGGCAAAATCGGGATACAATATATCGGACATATTAGCTTTCGTAAATAGCAAAATGGGGTAAATTCTGTAGTTCATTGATGATTAACCATATATAGATTGAAGGAGTCCTATATGTCTGAAAAAGGTGCAATGAATATCCAGGACGAGTTTTTGAACAACGCTAGAAAGGATCGAACCATATTGGCGCTTTTTTTTACCAATGGGAAGAAGATCATCGGCAAGATCAAAAACTTCGACCGATTCACCATTCTGCTCGAACTGGCGAACAAGCAAGAGCAACTGGTGTTCAAACACGCCATATCCTCGATGACCCCCGCCAAGTACATGAAACAGCGTCAACATTTCCCCTTGGATTAAAGAGTGTCCATAGCGTTTGATGAGGTGAAGCATGGATCGCAAGATACTGGAAAAGGTGCCGCTCTTTAGTGGATTGAGCGATCCGTCTTTAGAGCATCTACTTCAGGCGACGAACCGCAAAGCCTATCCCAAGGACAGCATCCTGGTCGAGGAAAACGATCCGGGAGAAACGTTGTTCATGATCTTGGAGGGCAGGGTTAAGGTCACCAACATCGGGCCCGACGGAAAGGAGGTCATCCTTTCCGTTCTGGGCCCCGGCGAGTTCTTTGGCGAGATGTCCATTCTGGACGAAGAGCCACGCTCCGCAAACGTGGTCACCATGGAAAAAACCGAGATGATGTTGCTTCGGCGCAAGGAGTTTCTCAGCCTTTTGGAAAACAACAAGGAAATTCTGTCTAAATTGCTGAGCACTCTTTCCGGGCGGTTACGCCATGCCAACGCGCAAATCAAGAGTTTGGCCTTACTGGATGTTTTGGGCCGAATCGCACGCTTATTGTTAGATAGCGCGCATAAGGAAGGCCGCAAACTGATCGATGGTTCGGTGGTCTTCCGCAGGCCCACACACCAGGAGATCGCCAGTATGGTGGGAACCTCCAGGGAAACCGTCTCCAGGATGATCGGCGACCTGAGCCGGGATGGTTACATCAAAATTTCCGGCAAAGACATCATCATCAAGGAGAAAATGGAGGAAGCCTTTCCAAGCGCTTGAAAGGCTATCCCCGCCCCTCTCGCGGCGTTTAGGCTTCCCTCCATGGCCATGCCCTCATGATCCAATTGCATCGGATTGACGCTCGTGTTCTGGTAATTTTCACCGCCGTTGAGGCCAAAAACAAGCTATCGCGCGCATTTCTCCTCGAGTTGCTTTCGGTGCTGGAGAAGGTTCGCGCCATGCGTCCGCACTCCCTGGCCTTCGCCAGCCGGTCCAGCCGGATATTCGCCGCGGGAGCCGACATGAACGAGCTTTTGCAATTGGAGCCGGAGGGCGCTTCGGCCTACGCGGAGTTGGGCCAACGGGTCATGGCAGAAATCGAAGGATTTTCCGCGCCTACCTACGCCCTGGTTGCCGGCCCCTGTTTTGGCGGCGGCTTTGACCTGGCCCTGGCTTGCGACCGGATTTGGGCCCAACATGACGCGCTCTTTTGTCATCCAGGCGCTCGCTTGGGCATGATCACCGGCTTTGGGGGCACGGTTCGTCTGCCGCGCAAGTTGCCCCCGCCGATGGCCCGTTTCATGCTCATGACCGGTTACCGCATGCCGGCGCGCGAGGCCTTTCGCCTCGGTATGGTGGAAACCCTGTTCAAGAGCCATGAGGCGATGTGCGCCCAATTCACCGGGCGGGTCCCGCCCCCGGGTTAGCCACATGGGCCAAGGGTCTTTCGCGGGCTTCCCCATTGCGCCAAATGCGGTTTTGATGAATAATTTGGATTCGTTGGGTGTTTTACCTTGCCGAAGGGCCTCGCTGAGAAGCCCTATCACATTGAGGTCAAGTGGAGCATCGCCAACATTTCCAAGGAGGGTTTATCAAGATGAAGTTCAGCCGCAACAGTGTAAAGCTTTGGGTAGTCACGACCCTTTTCGTAGTCGCCGCCGCCCCAACATGGGCCGGAGAAACCTATGAAATCGACGCCACCCATTCTGCTATTTTGTTTGCCATCAAGCATTTCAATGTCAGCATGGCCCATGGCCGTTTCAATGACTTCGAGGGCACCATCCAATACGATCCGGAAAGTTCCGCCGCCACCGATGTCGTCTTAAACATCAAGACGGAAAGTATCGACACCGGCAACGAGCGCAGGGACAAACACCTTAGGAGCCCAGACTTTTTCAACGCCAATCAGTTCGGCACGGTGAGCTTCAAGTCCACGAAGATCGAAAAAACCGGTGAAAAATCCATGAATATCACCGGCGACTTGACCATTTTGGGCATTACCAAATCCGTCACCGTGGCGGTCGAGGAAGTCGGCGCGGGCAAGAGTCCGCGCGGAAGCTTTCTGCGCGGCTTTCAGGGAACCGCTCAAATTAAACGCAGCGATTTCAACATGAATTACGGCATCGAACAGGGCGCGCTGAGCGATGAGGTGCAACTCTCCTTCAGTTTCGAAACCGTAAAAAAATCTTAACCAACCACCCAGACCGAATCAAACAGGGCCAATGCTCCTTGTCCACGACAGGAGCATTGGCCCTCCCTTTTTGGCCGCCCCGATCCCCGCCGGCAATTCCTACCGAATTGGCAAGAATTGTGGTAAATTACGCTCATCGCAACGCTTTATCGTATTTACCTCCCCATTTCGAGGGGCCTTGCGGGTTATACCCCGAACACGGAGCTCGCTCTTGATCCTTTCCCAGCTCATGATTACCGCGGTTTACCCCTTTTTGGTCGCAGGTCTCCTCGCGGCGCTCTGTGTGTTTACTCTTAAGGAGGAAAAGAGCAGACGCCTGGGTCTCGCGGGCCTTGCCATCACCGCTGGCTACGCCATGGGTTTCATGAATATCGTTGGCTTTCAAGATTTTCCGCCCATTTTGGTAAATGATTGGCTTCCTTACTCGGCGCTCGCGGCCTGGATCGTGTTTCTCTTTCTGAACAGAACCAGCTTAACCGTTTCCCTATTCCTCGCGCTGGCATGGATTGTCATCTGGCTTTGGTTGTATCTCGTCCCCCTGCTGCAATCGCGGACCGGAGCGGAACTCGCGCCGCTGGCCCTCCTCGCCGGAGGATGTTGGTTGTTTTTATGGTGGGCCTGGGAATGGTCATGCCGCGAAGAGCCCACGGCGGTTGAAATACCGGCAATCATGACTACATGCGCCACCGGGGTTAGCCTGATCAGTGTTCTAGACGGAAGCGCCAAGCTCGGTCAACTCGGGGGGGCCTTCGCGGCGGCTTGCGGCGCCATTTTGGCCGCCCGACTCTGGTTTCCCAAGCTCCCATTGTGCTCGGCCGGGCGAGCGGTGTTTCTGGCGTTGTTCGGAGGCAGCCTACTGCTCGCCCTCGTTTACGCGGAGGTGTCACTACTGGCGGTGGTTCTCATCATTCTCTCCGGCCTGTGTCCCCTATTTCGCAAGCTACCAGCCATCGGAAGGCTTTCATCTCTGAAAAGGAGCCTGACCCTTACGGGCATATGCGCCGTGCCTATTCTGATTGCGATCATCTATCTCATCCTCACGGCGACCCATGACGACTACGGATATTAACGGGCGGTTACTCCTTCCCTACGGCCGGCCATATTTCTTCCGCTCAAGGCAGCGAGGACAGCGGGCCTCATGAAAAAATTGTCAAAGGATCTATTCGAGCTCACCAGGGACGCGGTGTTTCTTTGCGATGTAAAAGGGCGCCTGCTTTTGATGAACCCTGCCGCGGCCGAAATGTTCGGTTACAACGCGAATCAGGACGAGGGTCTCTCTATCGAGAACCTGCTGAGTCAGAAACTGGGTTCCCTGTTGAAGGAAATCCAGGAAGCCTTGCGATCTCAAGACACCTACAGGGACGAGGCCGTGGGGATACGCGCTTCGGGCGAGACCTTCGCGGTCGAGGTCCCCTCGCGCCCGCAGTTCGTCGCCGAGCTGGCCTTCAGCGTCGAAGCCGGCATCCCCGCCATCGGGATCCTCGAGCTCGAGGCCCGGCACGTCGCCTCCGGGCTGACTGCGAGGATCGTCGACGGGGAGTGCCTCGAAGGCATGGATGTCGACGCCACCTTCCGCGACAGCGCCGAATCACCGCCTTCGTGCATCGGCGTGCCCGCGATCGCGGGGGAGGTGCAGCCCCACGAGCCGTTCTGGGCCTTCTACGGGATGGTCGACGGCGGCGGGACCTGGAACCTCAGCGTCGA
>JBGTRP010000134.1:0-11996 GCA_041940685.1 Acanthopleuribacteraceae bacterium | reverse complement strand
GGGGATCTTGCTCGCGGTCGAACCAGCGCAAGGGAAAATCTCTCCCGTCGTTGGCCAGCACCCCGTAAGCGCGCACCAGTTCTTCCAAGGTCACGTACATGCCGCCGATGGCCAGACCCAACCCGTAATAGCCCGCTTCCTGGTTCGCGCTCTCGAAACCGAGGCGGCGCAAAAGATCCAGCGCGTTTTCCAAACCCAAGGAGCGCAATACCTGAACCGCTGGGATGTTGCGGCTATTGGCAAGGGCGCGACGGTAAAGCAAGGGCCCAAGAAAGGAGTCGTCGTAGTTGCGAATGCTGTAGGAACCGCTGGTATGGGCGATATGCAGCGGTAGGTCCGCCAGGACGCTGGCCGGCGTGAAACAGCCCTCCGCCAGTCCGGCCCCGTAAATAAAGGGCTTCAAAGCGCTGCCGGAGGAACGCGGCAACCGGGCGAAATTCACCGAGCCCGCGTAGCGCTCATCGCCGTAGAAGTCCGAACCCAGGTAGCCGGCGATCCCTCCCGTTTCCCGCTCCACGACCATTACGGCCAAGTTTCCCGCGCCCAACGGCCGGTTCCTGACAATGGCGCGATGGGCGTGCGCGTCGATGAGATCCTGCACATCCAGGTCCAGGCTGGTGCGGATGGGACGGGAAAACCTTTGCGGAAAAAATTCTGCCTCTTCCGCCAGCCGCAGAATGGCGTGGTAGCCGTGGAAAGGGCGCACCTCTCGGATGGGAATTCGCAGCCGGTCCAGTTGGCGCCGCGCCAGTTGGTGGGTTTCCTCGTCGATTTGGGAACGTCGTCGCAACAGGTCGAGGATGTGATGGGCGCGATCACGCGCGCTCCGCCGGCCCGATATTCGGTAGAGATTCATCTTTCCCGGCGCCTTGGGCAAGGCCGCCAACAGGGCGGCCTCGGCCCAGCTCAAATCATCCGGCGGCTTCCTGAAATAGCGCCTCGACGCGTAGGCCACCCCATGCATGCGATTGCCCTGGGGCACGATTTGAAGGTAGTGCGCCAACACGCGCTCATGGCCGTATTTGGCGATCAACAAACGGGCCACCATCATTTCCCGCAGTTTGTTGGCCGGCGTGCGGGGCCGGGGCTCTTGCAGGCGCGCCACCTGCATGGCGAGGGTCGAACCGCCCTGGCGGCCCTCACCCATCAGGTTGCGCCACAGCGCTCGAACCAGCGCGCGCGCATCGATACCGCCATGATGGTAAAAGCGATGGTCTTCCACGGCCAGCAAACAAGCGGTAATGCGGGTCGGAGGTGGCGCCGCCACCTTCCAAAAACCCAAATGCTCGCTTTCACCCTCTGCTAAAAAGCGGCCATGCCGATCCTCGAACAACGGAGTCGCCGGCGGCAGGATGAGCCGCGCCCGCTCGCGCACGGAGAGGTACAACCATCCGAAAAATAGCAACCCGGCGGCAAACAGAAGGACGGTCAGCCCCATCAAGACCCGGCGTTTCCGAGGCCATTGCGCCCGCGTGCGCGGTGGTTTGGAGGCGTTATGCGGCTTGCCATCATCACCGGCCCGCGAAAATGGGTGGAACCGAAACCTCATGACAACCGCCTTACTCTTCCCGGGGAGCCTGAATCACCACCCGCGCGCCCGCGCCGCGGCCGTACACGGACTGCCGGTACATCATCTCCACCCGCGCCGCGGGGTGAACGAAACTTCCCTCGATGCTGGCCCTCAGCCGAAAATAGAAATCATAGCTGCCCTTCGGCAAATGATCGAAGTAGAAGGTGACCCGGTCATCCTCAAAAAGCGCGTAATCGGGCTCGCGGGTGAGCCTTCCCACGGGACGCGCTTCTTTCGGGGCCGTGGCGAGATTGGGGTTCATGGGCTCCAGACCCGCGGCGAATGGAACGCGGACCGCCACAAAAAAACGATCCTCCGGGTTCACGACCCGGATATGCTCTTCCACTACAGCGCTCAAGGGAAGTTCCAAAACCGCATCGGTCTCGACCTTCATCCGCGCGGGCGGCGTTTGCTTGTCATCGTAGAGCTGAACCTCTCGATCCAGAACAAATCCCGCGTTCAAGGCGCGAACCCCTTCGCCGGGCTCACGGGAAAGATAGCGCTGGCTGATCCAGGCAAGCGGTGGCTCTTCATCAGAACCACCCTCGTGAACCAGACGCGCCGGCCCCTCGGCTCCGGTACTGAACCGGGTGACCAGTTGGCCCGTGGTATCCAAGGTTTCTTCCCGTCCCTCCATCACCAGTCGGAACCGATGGCCCGGACCCGGCGCACTCTGATCCAAAACCTCGCCAAGGGCCAGCAGCGCCGCGGCATTGGCTTGGGTGCTGCCCCAGCCGTCATTCTCGCCCAAGGACACCAACGCATCAATCAGGAGCCGCGGCTCCGGATTTTCCGGTTCCACTCGGTAGAGAGCGCGCGCCACGCCCGCCATGGCCTTGGCCAGTCCGGCATGTAGCGGGCCGCCCTGATCCTCCGCCCGGTATTGCAGACCTTGGAAGACCCGACGCCCATCGCGGTTGGCGAAGACCAGGCTCCGGCGCAGGTCATCGCGGAGCGTGGCGATCAGGCCCTCGGAAGGAACCGTCTCCTTGGCCAGGGTGTAGAGTACGCGCGACTCACTGTAGAGGCCTAAATTGCGGCCGCGCGCCGCCATGTCCAGGCCGTAGGATTCATCGAATTCCCCGGCGGCGGAGAGCCCCGCGAGCGCCTCGACCCGCTCCTGGTACAGGTACCCCTCAATAAAGTTGGCGTAATCGGTGCGCAAGGCTTCCTTTAACGCGGCAACCGCACGGCTCAGCATGGTGGGCTTGACCTCGAATCCGCGCGCCTTGGCCTTGGTCAGGAATTCGACCACGTAGCCCGTGAGGCTCACGTAGCCGCGCGAATTGGGCCAGTACCCGAAGAGGCCGTTGCTCTGCTGCGCCTGTTCGAGGAAAAAGAGCGTCTCGTCCATTTCCGCCCGCAGCGCTTGCACTTGATACTCGCGGCCCAGTTTGGAAAAAATGGCGCTCATGGCCAGATCGGGAAAGAGCTTGGAGACGCGCTGTTCGGTGCAACCATGGGGGTAGCGGTCCAGGTATTGCAACGCGGCCAGCATTTTGACCAGCGCGGGCTCGCCGGTCAGGGTCAGGGTCCGACTCAGGGTTCCGGGCCGGACCGCATCCTCGGGCATGGGCAGGTCCAGGCTACCTTGCGCGGTGGTCGGCATGAACCACTCGCCGTACTCCCAATCGCGATCTTTTTTGACGGGCAGCTTGAGCTCAAAGGCGTCCGCGGCGCCGTCCGCATCCCGTTTCACCGCGACCCGCAGGAGAACGGTCGCATCCTCGCCCCCCTCAACCGCGGCCTCGGTCGTGACGGTCATGGGGAGAAACAATTTTTCCGGCTGTCCCTTTTTCCACTGAAACGCGCGCTTGGCCGGCCCGGCGAGGCTCAGGCCGTCCGCCTGGATTTCAACGCTGCCGGCCCCGCCTTCCCCCTCCACCACGCGCCCGATGCCGCCCGCGGTGAAACGATCGCCCGGCCGCACGAAGCGCGGCATGGCGGACTGCACGATCACGGGCAGGCGAATGGAAAGCGTGGATCGGGCAAAGCCGAACCGGGAGCCTCCGTCCGTGGCCACGGCCCGCACCGCGAAATCGGTAAGATTGTCGGGCAAGGGGATTTCCACCCGCGCGCGTCCATTGACCACGGGAATTTGCGGTTGGTAATAGGGTACGGTTTGAAAATTTCTGCGCACGGTCACCTTGCCGAACAGCGAGGCGTCCCGCTTGGCGCCATCCCCCCCGGGAAAGGGTTGCAGGGGTAAGGCGCCCACGGCGTCATTGCGCGTATCGCGGATGCGGACCCAGGCGCGATGGTCTTCCAGGAAAGCGGGAACCGGATCCAGACGCGCCTCCGTGCCCAATGCCAACACGGCTCGATCCACCAGCCATAGGGTTGCCTCGCCGTTCAGGGGTTGGCCATCCGGATCTTTCATGCCGATTTCCACGACCACGCGCGAGCCGGGCAGACTCTTTTCGGGATGATCCAGGCTCAGCTCGATTTGAAAATCCTTGGGTTTCACCCGCAACCAGGCCGTACTCGCCATGGTGATGGGTTTCCCATGGTCTTGACCGCCCCCGGAAGAGGAGTCGAGCCGACCACGGGAGAGCAGGACATGCACCGGAAGCCGCGGCGTCATGGCCGCGGTGACGGGAAAGCTGAACAAACCCTGTCCATTGCGGATGTCGATCCAGTAGTAGCGGTTCGCGCGCGGCTCCTCCACCACGATCAGGGCGCGCGCCCGCTGGAACGGGCTTTTCAAGATCAACCGCGCGGTGTCGCCGGGCGCATAGGCGGACTGATCCCACTCCGATTCGAATACCAGTTCGCGCGGTTTCTGCCAGGAAACCGGACTGTCCCCGGGCACGAACACATCGGCCTGAACCTTCTGGAGGCGGCCGAGTTGGTCGCGCGCGGCGACCTCCACCAGGTAGACGCCGGCCTCGCCCACCTCGAAGGCGAGGGGTAAGGCGGCTTCCGCGGATTGCCTTGTCATGCGCTGACGTTCCTCGTCCACGACCTCGGTGACGTATTGGGCCTCGCCCGTGGTGAAATCGCTTTCACGCAGGTAGGAATGCCACTGCCGTTGCAGGAGCCGAATCTGGATTTCCTGACCCGCGAGGGGTTTGCCGTCCGTGCCCAAGACCAATACCTCGGGCCGAATGGTGCGGGAGTCCTTGAGTACTTTTTCCAGCTTGACGCCCAGCAGGAAGGGCGGCAAAGCGAGCACGCTTTTGGTGGTGGAGACGGTTTGCTCGTCCGCGCCGCGTACCGTGGCCTCGATCACGTAACGCTTTGCCCGGCTGTCGCGCTCCCGCGTGGGGTCGATGCTGAGCTTGGCTGAGCCCGCCTCATCGGTGGTGTCCTCGCGCGTATCGCCGCCCTCGGTTTCCACCGGCGGCCCCTCGCTGAAGCGTTCATCCGTAGAAAACAGATAGCCGGGGTAATCGGGACCCTGGAAGCGATAGGGAAACCGGGTGATCTCCCAGGTCACATGCTGACCGGCCACGCGCCCGCCCGCGTAATAATCCGCGGTCAGCAACAGCTCAAAGGGCCGGTCTAGGGGTACGCGGTCCGGACCCGACAGCCGCACCTCGAAGCGCGGGATGCGGTAGGCCTCTTTTTTGAAAGTGACGAAACCCGTCCACTGCAAGCCCGAGGCATCTTGGACGAAGGCGCTGTAATCGCCGCTGGGCAGGTCTTTCTCCTCGAACTTGTGATGGAAGGCGCCCTTGCCGTTTAAGGCGATGGGATAGGTCCAGCGCCGGTCGCCCGGCCCCGTGACAATCAGGTTGCGGTCTCGATTTTCCGGCGGACTCAGTTCCCCATCCCGCCGGACGCGCAGGTATCCCTTCAAGTAAACCGGTTCCTCGGGCCGGTAGACGGGCCGTTCACTGAACAAATGAACCAAATGCGAGGCCCGGTGTTTGGCGGAGGCGGGATTGCGGTTCAACCAGTCGAGCCAGGCTCTTGGCGTGCGAAACCAATGGTCATCGTAGAATTGAGGCGGGGGAAAACGCGGGTCCAGCACCAGCCGATCCTCGCCTTTTGTCACGATAATGCGGTAGTTCCTCGGCTCGAGGCGGTGGCGGTGTTCGTAACGGAACCAACCCGTGGCATCGGTCGTTCCCCTGAGGAGTTGCGTGGGCTCGGTTTGGTTTCCGCTCTCGGCAAATCCTTCCAGCAAAATTTCCGCGCCCTCGATGGGGTCGCCCCCGGCCAAAGAGGTCACCGCGAAGAGGACCGCATTCTCTTCCTCCACCGTGGTCAGGCAGAGGTCGGTCACCTGAACCCGGGCGAAATGACGGTCGGAACCGGAACCCAGCGCCCGATAACCCACCAGGTAGGTTCCCGGCCGATTGGGTCCCGAAATTTCGGCCAGAAGACCGGACAGATCCAGACCGAAATGAGCGCGCGGGCCATTGGGAGCCAGCGGCAGACTGAGAATCCGAGATACCAGGGGCGTACCCAATTGACGGATCTGCTCGGCCATGTCGGTGGCGTAACTCGGTTCCTCGCCGGGGCCCGCGGGCCGAACGCTTTCATCCAGCACCAGGCCAGCGGCCGGGAAGGGCCAGAAATTGCGGCTCAGCGGATCAATCTTGAAGATGCGCACATCGAGACGGGTTTCATCGCGGCCTTCCATGGGAAGTTGTTGTGGTCCGTGGCGTTCCAGGATTCCCGATGCCTGGCGCCAGCGCAAGTAGGCCGCTTGGCCCTGCGTGTAAAAAAACGCGGAGGTTTCGCCAAACTCCGCCAGAGTTCTTCCCGACCTGTCCCGGATCGGAGTAGGTTCCAGGGTCAGCTTGTAGGCGCGGTCGCTTTCGGCCTCGAACGCGAGGCGCAGGTTTTTCCCGGCGACCTCATAAGAGAAATTGCGTACCGCGGGCTCGAACCGAACCAGGTGTTTGACCTCGGCCAGGGATACCGGGCCCAGCCAATCGCTGAAACGAAGATCCAGACTGCCGCTCTCGATGGGAAACGCCCGCTCCCGGGCGTACACGCTGCCATTCACCGCGACCGGAACCACCGCGGCGCCCGCGCCGATCCCATCCAACCGGAACAGCGGTTTGGTGGAGAAACTGTAGCTGGTAAAGGATTGTTCGGGCCGGTCGTCGAGGGAAAGCCTCAAATGCAACAGAATTCGACGGCCATAAGGCACTGGTTTATTGAGGGTCAAGCGAAAACGGATGGGGTCCTTGAGCGAGACGCGCTCCATGGGTTTGATGCGAAAATCCCGATCCGTCAACCAGGCGCCATCCTCGCTTTCCAGACCCGGAAGGGCCCTGACCTCGAGGGTAATCATGCGCGCTAGGCGCTCGGGCTCCAGCGCCGCGTCAAAACTCAGGATCATTTCCTGAAGAGGCTCCAAATCGGCGCTTCCGGGTGCGGGCGCGATCTCGGATGGCGGCGCCATGAGGGTGACCAGCAGGCGCTCGGTGCGACCCGAGCGAACCGTGATCCGAGCCAGGGCGGGCCAGGGGATGGTGGGCAGGAATTGCAGGGTGCGGGCGTCAATCCAGCGGTACTCGCCCGGATGCGCGGGGTTGAGCTGGAGCAGGTCGCCGGGTTCATCGACCGTTCCTCCGCCTTCCGGTCCGCGCGGACTATTGAAAAAGACGGTCACCGGATCGTAGGCGCGCAAAAAGTTGTCGGGAACGATGGTGACGGCCTTGTTTCTCAGGAGATGGGGTTCCTGGAAGTGGGCCGAGGCGCCCGGCGTCGCCCACATCCAGAGCCAAATCCAAAAACACCCGCCTTTCCAGCTCTTCATTCCCGTGCCTCCCCCGATATTCGCGGTAATTTCCCCGCCTATCATAACCGAGGAAAGGGGAAGAAGAACAATGCAAATGACCGGCGCAAAGGTCTGGGGTCGGAATCGGTAGGAGCGCTATGAAATCAGCTTTTGGTAGGGTTCGGCTCCCTATTCAAATGGGCGCGGTAACCCCGCTCGAAGGGGCATCTGAAGTGCCGGCCCACATCGGTATCCTTGCTCGGATGGAAGTCGCGGTCGAGTCCGACCGCAAAATAGAGCCGAAACCCCAGTGTTAGGTACCACCACCCGGCGCGGATATGCCAAATCAGCCAACCAAACGCAAATCGAACCCATGCCATGAAGGATGCTCCCCGACTGTCGATTTCACCTGAGAGAAAAGAGGCGGGAGAGGCAAAAACCATGACGGCCTCTCGTTTCCCGTCCATTAATAGCCGCCGCCATCGACAGTTGTTCAACTTTTCTGCTTGGAATCCGCGCTTTCTTCTATGGGTTTTTCGTCCTTATCGGTCAGGGAACTTTTAAAGTTGCGAATCCCCTGGCCCAGGCCCGCACCCAGTTGTGGCAGCCGCTTGGCGCCGAAGATCAAAACGCAAATTACGAGAATCACCAATACTTCGGTGACACCCAACCCAGCTATCAGTAAAGGCATTCGGGCCCCCTTCTTTCGACTCGAGTTTCAGTGTAGCACATTCCGCGTGGCAGGGGCTGCGCGGCTCGGCCCTTCCTTTTATACGCGCCGAACGGCTTCCCGTTCAACCGATCCGCCTCATCCCGTCCTGACAGTCCCGGGCGAGGGCGGATTTGTTTCCGGGGCGGCAGGCGCGGTCCGCGCCGTCCCCAGGTAATGACAAATGGGGCAGGCCTCGGGTTGATGTCCACGCGCGGGACAGTATTCGCGACCGTAAAATATGATTTGCAGATGCAGCTTATTCCAATACTCGCGCGGAAACGCCTTTTTCAGGTCCCGTTCCGTTTTCACCACGCTCTTGCTTCGCGTCAGGCCCCAGCGGTTGGCGAGCCGGTGGATGTGGGTGTCCACAGGAAAGGCGGGGTGGCCAAAACCCTGCGCCATGACCACGGAAGCGGTTTTGTGGCCAACCCCCGGCAGGGCCTCCAGCGCCTCGAAGCTCTCGGGAACTTGGCCGTCATGCTGTTGCAGCAAAATATGGGAGAGGTCCCAGATGTTTTGCGCCTTGCGCTCGGAAAGGCCACAGGGCCTGATATGCTCGCGGATGCGCTCGGGCGTGAGACGAATCATCGCCTCCGGGGTGGCGGCCTCGGCGAAAAGGGCGGGCGTCACCTGGTTGACCCGCTTGTCCGTGCATTGGGCCGAGAGCAGGACCGCGACCAACAGGCTATAGGTGTCGCGGTGAGAAAGCGGCACGGGCGTCCGGGGGTAGAGTTCATCGAGCGTGTCCATGATAAAGCGTGCTTTTTCGGCTTTTTTCAAAACAAGCGCTCCCCATGCAATGGAATCCCCGAAATCCCGGCGCCTTTGGGCCCTTACCCCCATGTGAGCTCCATCAGGGTTGGGTCGACTCGAATTCCACCGCTGTTTCGGTTTTTTTGGCGGAGTTGCGCATGGTGCGCAAAAACGCCTCGCTCCACTGTTCCAGTTTCTGGTAGCTGGGCAGGAGATCCTGCTCCAGATGACCGTTTTTGACCACCATGCGCCCGCGAATCATGAGATGGGTCACCCGCGCCTGGGCGTTCCAACCGAATAGGACCTGGTTCATAAAATGGCGGTCGCTGTGATGGTAATGCGGCTTGGCATAGGGCTGGGAAAGGGCGAGGAGCATGAAGTCGGCCTCGATGCCAGGCATCAGTTCGACGGAGGGAATGCCGAGCAGACCCGCGGGCAGCGACGTGCCCAAATCCCAAAGAGAATCGACCGGCGCCTGTGAGGACAGGACATTCATCGTCTTTTGCAGGCTGCGTTGGGAAAACTCGAGCCATTTAATCTCATCGGGCACGGAAAAATCATTGTTGATGCACAATCCGTCGGAACCGATGGCGAACGGGATCTGTTCGCGCAGGAACCCCAGCGTATTCGGAAACTCGTCGCTTTTCGCCAGGTTGGCGCTGGGGCAGAGCACCGCGCTCACCCCATTCTTCTTCATGAGAGCCAGTTCCTCGTCGTCCAGCAGGGTTCCGTTGATGACCACCATGCGCTTATTGAGCACGCCCATCTTGTCCAGCGCGCGCAATGGGGTGGTGCCGTATTGAATTTGGGAGCTTTCGAGATCGGAGGGCCGTTCCGCCAACTGGATATGCCACTTGCTATTGTGGGCCTCGGCCAATTCGGCGGCCGCGATGATGGCCTCCGGCGAGGCGTGGTCGAGACCATGAACGCCGGGAATGATATTGATCAGAGGCTCTTTTTCATAGGTCTTGTGCAATTGCATGAACGCGTCGATGCTGGCGTCCAGCGGCTGAATGAAGGCTTTGCCTTCTTCGGAGGAGCCCTGATCGAAAAAGCCATAGATCAGGGTCAGCCGCAGCCCCATTTCCAGGGCGATTTTGGCAATGCGGTCGGCGAACCCCGCCTGTCCCGCCTCGGGGTAGGAACCGTTGTGGAGATAGTGGAACTCGCCCAGGGTGCCGATCCCCGCCAGGGCCTGTTCCGCGAGGGCCACGCGATAGGCCGCATCGAAAAGCTCGTGATCAATGGCGGAACACAGGGGGCGAATCAAATTTGCAGCGGCGTCCTCATAGCTGATGTTGAAATCGAAAATACCGCGAAAGACCCGCAAGAACCCGTGGTGATGAGGGTTCACGAATGGGGGCAACAGGATGCGGGAAGGGTAATGGTGAACGGCCCGCGCCTTGGATACGAGGCTCTGGCAAGGACCGATGGCCTGGATGATTCCATCCTCATCAACCAAGACACCCCAATCCTTTTCCAACTTGCCTTTGACGAAGACCCTTTCGGCACACCAAAGTTGCATTGGCCCCCTACCCCCACCGCCTACTTTTCATCGCGGCCCGAGCTTCCCGATCCATCGCCTTCTGCCTTAAGGTTTCCCTTTTGTCGTGAATTTTTTTGCCTCGGGCCAGTGCCAACTCACACTTGACCAAGCCCTTCTCATTGAAGTAAAGCTTCAGTGGCACGGCGGTCAGCCCCTTGGTTTTCAATTTCCCCAACCAGCGGTTGAGCTCGTATTTATGCAGCAATATTTTACGAGGTCGGAGCGGTTCGTGATTCGCATAGCCACCATTGCTATAAGGCGAAATGTGAATCGACAGCAGGTGCGCGCCATCGCTTTTGAAGCTGGCGTACCCATCGCCAAGGTTGGCGCGTCCCTCGCGCAACGCCTTTACCTCGGAACCATGCAGCACCAGGCCCACCTCGAGCCGATCCACGATTTCGTAGTTGAAGCGGGCTTTCCGGTTATCCGCAATGACCTTGATGCTCATGAGATCGCGTCTCCGGTGGGGTTGGCCATAGATGATAGACTTTATCACAAGGCCATCAAATAAAAAATCATTTTAGCGCGGGCTCTCGCGAAAGCCGGAATTTCCAATACAGCGAATTTCCCAAGCTATGTGAGGTTTTCATTTCTTCCCATGCCCCGCACGCCTCGCCCTTACACCGGATCATCCAGCGCCACGAGGGATCGAGAAAACCCTGCTTCGCCAACCAGGCGGGCTTCCCCGACCGAGCTGGCTACTCCAAGGCCTTGGCGAAGACCTCGTTGATATCGCTCACGGTCACCACTTCCAAACCCTTTAATATTTCCTTGGGAATTTCGATCAGATCGTTCTGGTTGAGCTTGGGGATGATGATCATTTTGATCTGGGCGCGAACCGCGGCCAGCACCTTTTCTTTCAGTCCCCCGATCGGCAACACATCCCCGCGCAGGGTCAACTCTCCGGTCATGGCGACCTCGGCGCGAACCCGCCGTTGAGAGAGGCAGGACAGCAGGGCAGTGGCCACGGTAATGCCCGCGCTGGGACCATCCTTGGGAGTAGCGCCCTCGGGAAAGTGAATATGAATATCGGTGCTGGAGAAAAGGTCCTTCTCGATGCCGTGTTCCGCGGCGCGCGAGCGGAGCAGGGACAGCGCGAGCCGGGCGCTTTCCTTCATCACATCGCCCAGTTGGCCCGTCAACAGAAGGTTGCCCTTCCCCTCCATGAGCGAGGTTTCCACGAAAAGGATCTCGCCTCCCGCGGAGGTCCATGCCAGGCCCGCGACCACCCCGATCTGGTTCTTCTTGAGGCGGTGATCGCGAAAGATTTTCACGGGTCCGAGGTAATCGGCAAGATTGCTTTGGTTGATTCTGTAGCATTGCTTCTGGCCTTCGGCCACCTTGCGCGCCACCTTGCGGCATACCCGCGCGAGCAGCCGCTCCATGATGCGCAAGCCGGCCTCGCGGGTATAACCGGAGACCACCCGGCTGAGAGCGGACTTGGAAAAGACGATCAGCTTCCTGTTGAGGCCATGATCCTTCACCTGTTTGGGGACCAGATGCCTTTGCGCAATTTTGATTTTCTCTTCCTGGGTGTAGCTGCCGATCTCAATCACTTCCAGCCGGTCGCGAAAGGCGGGCTGAAGCGTGTCCAATGTGTTCGCGGTGAGAATGAAAAGCACCTTTGAAAGGTCGAAGGGAACGCCCAAGTAGTGATCGCGGAAACTGGCGTTTTGTTCGGGATCGAGAACCTCCAGCAGGGCGGCGCTGGGATCGCCGCGAAAGTCCTGGCCGA
>JBGTRP010000133.1:0-12010 GCA_041940685.1 Acanthopleuribacteraceae bacterium | reverse complement strand
CAGAATTGGAGGCGGGTCTGGGGGTAATCGGGATCGAGGGGCACATGGGCTGCGCGGGCCCTGAGGATGCCGAGAATGGCGGCCAGCAGTTCCGGAGAGCGCGGGCAACAGGTGGCCACGCGGGTCTCGGGACCCACGCCGGCCACGCGCAGCCTCTGGGCGACCGCCGCGGCGCGCGCCTCGAGCTGTTGGTAGCTCCACTCCTGGAAACGAGCCCCGTGGTCGCCATGGGGCAGGCAGGCCCGAATGGCGATGCGGTCGGGATGCCTCGCGGCCTGAATCGCGAACCAGCGGTAGAGGTCGCGCGCGGGGAGCGGGGCGGTCTCGCCTCGGCTCCACCGCTTCAGCACCCGTTCGCGCTCCTCCTCATCCAGCATGTCCAAAAGCGCGATGCGCCGGTCCGGCTGGCGGACCAGAGCCGCCAACAGGCCGCGGAAATGGGCCCACATGCGGCTCACCGTCTCCGCCTCGAAGAGATCGCGATCGTATTCCAGGGTCCCGGCGATGCCCTCGCCACTCTCCCACAGGCTCAGGTTCAGGTCGAACTTGGCGGTTGGGTTCTCGGGCTCCAGCACCTCTAAGGCCAAGCCCGGCAAGCTCTCCTCGGGCCGAGGCAGGTTCTGCCAACTGAACATGACCTGGAACAGCGGCGCATGGGACAGGCTCCGTTGCGGTTGGAGCTCTTCCACCAGCCGTTCGAAGGGCAGGTCCTGATGTTCGAAAGCGGCCAGGCTGACGGCTCGGGTGCGTTGCAGGAGGTCCTGGCCCGAATCCTCGGGCTGCAACCGCGCCCTTAGCACGAGGGTGTTGACGAAGAACCCGATCAGCCCCTCCCACTCGCGGCGGGTCCGGTTGGCGATGGGCGAGCCCACGGCCAGATCCTGCTGGCCGGAGTAGCGCGCCAACAGCGCCTGCCAACCCGCGAGCAGAATCATGAAGAGGGTGGCGCCCGCCTCCCGGCTCAACCTTTCCAGATCGGAGCGGAGCCGCTGGGAGAGGGCAACCTCCAACAGCGCGCCCGCATGGCGTGGCGAGGAGGGACGGGGCCGGTCGGTGGGCAGGTCGATCAGGGGCGGCAGTCCCTGGAGTTGTTCCCGCCACCAGGCGAGTTGGGTTTCCAGACGGGAGCCGGAGAGCCAGGTCTGTTGCCAGCAAGCGTAATCGGCGTATTGCAGGGGAAGCGGGTCCGGTGGGGGCGTGTCCATCGAAAGGGCGCGCTGATAGGAGGCGATCACCTCGCGAAGCAGAATGCCCATGGACCAGCCGTCGGCAGCGATATGGTGAAGGGTGAGCGGGAGCAGGTGTTGATGGCGGCGGATGCGCAGCAAAAGCGCGCGCCAGACGGGCCCGGTCTCCAGGTTGAAGGGCTGGTTGGCGATCCGGTCGGCGAGAATGCGAGCGGAATGCTCCCCGCCGGATTCGAGATTGATAAGGGTCAGCGAGAGCTCGGAAGGTGGCGCGATGATCTGGGAAAGTTTGCCGTCTCGTTCGGCAAAGCGGGTGCGCAGGATTTCGTGACGGGAGAGGAGCCCGTTCAAGGCGGTTTGCAGTGCGGCGGCGTCGAGAGGCCCCTGGAAATGCAGAGGGAGGTGGATGTGATAGGCCCGTGAGCCCTCCAGTCGGTGGAGGAACCAAAGGCGCTGTTGGCCGAAGGAGAGGGGCAAATGGCCGTCTCTGGAAACCGGATCGATCTCCGTTTCCATGGCTTGTCGACCGGGCCCCGCGCGATCGATCCAGGCGGCGAGCTTCTCGATGGTGGGCGCTTCGAACAAGTTGCTCACCGTAATTTCGACCTTGAAGCGTTCCTGGATCTGGGCGGCGACCCTCGTGGCCAATAGGCTGTGACCGCCCATTTCGAAAAAGCTTCGTGAGATGCCCACGGTTAGGATGCCGAGCGCCTCGCGCCAAATGGCGGCCAGCTCCTTTTCCGTTTCCGTGCGTGGCGCGGCTTCCTCCGTGTCGGTGGCGGTTCCAGGCATCAGTAGGGCGAGGGCGCGGCGGTCGGGTTGGCCATCGGAGAGAAGGGGAAGTTGTTTCAACCACCTTGTGCGATAGGCGATTGGGTTCCCGAATGGGTCGTCCGCGAGGTTAGGCGGCAGCAATTCAGACATTCCCCCGGTCGCGGTCCGTTCTTCCCTCGGACCGCTGAGGAAGGCAACCACCTCATGGACGGTGCGAGCCGAAACCTCAAAAAAACGGCGAATGGGCGCCCGACTGGCGTCGAGCCCGACCCAGGCCAAGCTCTCGCCGCACTCCAACAGCGCGGCAAGAGCCAGAAGCGCCCGCTGGGGATGGAGGCTTAGAAAGCCGGCCGCACGGGCGGGAGCCTCTCCCGCCTTCGATTCACTCATGCCCAGGCCGGACCAACGACTCCAATGGAAACTAAAGGCTGGAATTTTGCCCGCGCGGTTCTGCTCGTGGGCCCAGGCTTCCAGGAAGCGGTTCGCCGCGCTGTAGGCGCCGGCTCGGCCGCCGCCAAAGAATCCGTTTACCGAGCCAAAATAAACGGCAAATCCATCGCCCTGTTCTTGCAAAAGCTTGGAGACCACCTCCGCGCCAAGGATCTTGGGCGCGAGGTTCCGCCAGAGGTTGGCGTCGGACTCTTCGGCAAGCGGACTTTCGTGCAGGGAACCGGCCAGGTGAAAAACGCCGTCCAGGCTCTGTCCCCAGCGTTGGCGAGCCTCCTTGGCGAGCGCGCGCATTTGTGGCAGATCCGTGATGTCGGCGGCGCGATATTCAAGTTCATGACCCTGGTTTTGTAGTTCCGATAACTCGCGGAAGCGTGGATCGGTAGGGTTCTCGGGCGAGGAACGTCCCACGAGCAGGAGCCGGGCGCGATAGCGCTTGAAAAGGAAACGGGCCAGGGCGCGGCCCACCCCGCCGAGCCCTCCGGTGATCAGGTAAAGACCACCTTCCTTCAGCACGGGCGTTCTTCCGCCACGGTCCAGCGTCGTGAGCTTCAGTTTGGGAACCCACCGCTTGCCATCGCGCCAGACAACCTCGGTCGTGGGTCTGGGCAAACGCAACTCGCGCGAGACGATTGCCGCGTGGGTTCCGCGGTCGGAGGAGGCCAGATCCACGTGGCCGGCGGACAGATTTGGCCACTCGCGGGGAATGGTCTTCACAATCCCCAGAATCGGCGTTTTCTCGGGTCTTAGCGGCTCTTCCGGGCGCATGGCTTGGGTTCCGCTGGAGATGACCCAAATGTGAAGGGGATCCTGTTCGGCCCGTTCCCGGTTGAGCGCCTGGAGCCCATAAATGAGGCTGAGCGCGCCGCGCGTTTGCGCGATTCGCCAAGCGTCTCCGCTGGCCGGGCGGGGCGATTCGCCGGCATAGGTCCAAAGGTGGACCCAGCGGCCGATGGTTACATCGCGCGAGCTCAGATCCTCGAACATGCGGAGGTAGTGGTCCGGCTCGGCCGGGTCGATGGAAAAATCCCGGCCTCGCTTTTCGTAGCGATCCGAGACCTTTACGGCGATCCAGGGCGCACCAGCATGGTGAAACCGGTCCGTCAGTTCCCGGCCCAACCCCGCTTGGTCCTCGAATAAAAGCGTGGCCAGGCGAGGGACCCTCGGGAGGAGCGGGGAAGGCCGCGCGCGCCGCCAAACCAGACGGTAGACCGCACCGGGGAGGGTTCGCTCGTTTTCCAAGAACAGGTCCAGCGCTTTGAGGGTTTCATCAAACTCACCCGCGAGAAGGCCTTGCTTGAGCCTTGTCCGCTGGATTTTGCCGCTGGTGGTTTTAGGGAAATCCCGTTTGGGGATGGGGATGACATGCGTGGGCGCGATGCCCAGGCGTTCGGTGAGCCGCGCCCGAAGGGTTTGGGAAAGGACGTGGCGATCCGCGAATGTGGATTCCCGTGGAGAAAAGAAAACGGCCAGACCCTCACTGCCGCTCAGAGGGTCAGGAAAGCCCACGGCCGCGGCGAAGGTTGGCGCCACGCCCTCGACCTCATTGACCAGGTCCTCGATTTCATAGCAGTAGTAATTGGCCCCGCGCACGATGATGATTTCTTTTTCCCGGCCTGTCAGGCTTAGGCTGCCGTTGCGGATAAAACCGAGGTCACCGGAATTGAACCATCCATCGCCCACGAAGGCCTCGCGGTTCGCCTCTTCGTTGCGGTAATAACCGGGCGTGATGACGTAGCCCTTGATTTGCATGCGGCCGATAACGCCCTCGGGCAGGACCTGGTTCGCCGCATCCGTGATGCGGATTTGAACGCCCGGTACGGGCGGCCCCAGATCGATGAAACTGATCGTCTCCTCGCCGGCTTGGGGCGCGAAGGTCAAATTTCCGCCGAGGGAGTCCTTGCGCACATGATGCACGCCGGTTTCGAAATTGAACCGATTGCGATAGGTCATGCAGGTGCAGGCCTCGGCCATGCCGAAGGCGGGTTGCATGGCGGAGATCTTTACGCCATGAGGCTTCAGCCGGTTGAGAAACTCCGACACAACGGGCAGGGTCACCTGCTCGCCCGCGTTCATGAACGCCTTGACATGGGACAAATCCCAGGAATTCTCGCTCGCATTGCCGAGCGCCTCGCTCACCAGCTTGAAACCAAAATTGGGCGCCCATGTGTGGGTAACCGCGTAGCGTTCGAGCAGGTCGAGCCAGGTTTTGGGTTGGGAAAGCACGAGGCCGGTTTCCACCGCCACCTGTGCGCAACCCAGGTAGACATCTTTGAAATGGCAGGTGAGGATGGGAACCACATGGTCCATGGGCAACCAGTTCAGCGAAACATCCTCGGCGGAGTAGCCATTGAAAAGGCGTGCGCCGTGGATATGGCGGATGATGCCTTCATGAGTTTCCTGGATGCATTTGGGAACACCCGTGCTGCCGGAGGTCAATTGAAAGAAAACCAGGTCGCGCGGGTCATCCGGATGGCGAATCTCCGCCGCCTCGAACCCTTCTAGCCGGGTGATCGGCAAGATGCGAAGGCCGTGCAGGGATAGAGGCGCGGCCAACGCGCTCAGGGCGGGAACCAAGGGGTCCTCCGCCAAAATCCTGGGTCCATCCAGCAAACGCCAGATATTGGCCAGTTTCTGAATCACCGCGTTTTCGGCAGTCATGGCGTCGGAGACAGCCACGGTCACGGGCGTGACGCCGCCCAGAAGGCAGGCCCATAACACGGGGAAATAAACGCGCTGATCGCGGATCTGCAGGATGACGCTGTCGCCCCGCTTCAGACCCGACTCCCTCAGTCCGCTCAATAAGCGGCGCGCCTCGTCCAGCAACGAGGGATAGGACTGGAATTCGGGCTTTCGCCCCCGCGCCTGATCGGCCACACGGAGGTAGGTGATGCCCTTTTGCGGGTAGCGTTGCGCCGTGAGCGCCAAGGCCCGTGTGAGGGTGCGTGGCGCCTCTTCGGGTAGCTTCAGCGGACCGCCGTCGCTCAGGGCGGGTGGGCGGGTCACATCTTTCGCAAGGGCGTCCGGCCTCTCCTTGCTGACCTCGGCAGTGGAGGGCGCATCCGGGTTAGCGGCCCGCCATTCCGGGAACAAATCCCAAACATGCCGGGCCCGCGGCGCGTCCTGGCGTTCGCGAACCACCACCGCGGCATGGGAAACACCCTCCAGCTTGTGCAGATGGCGTTCCCAGCGCGTAATTTGGGCTGTTTCCACCACGGGTAGGCGCTCCAGCGCGCGCGCATCCACGGCGCCGGAACCGGTGCGCGGCAAATGGGGAACCCACACGTATGCCGCGGGCAATTGCCGTTTGGGCCAGCCAAACTCAAGCTCATTCTGGAGGTCTTCCGTGGAACATGGTCCCACCGAAACGAGGTAGGCCACCAGACTTTCCGCGCCACTGTTTCTGAGTCGGGGCATCAACCAGGCCTCGGCAAGCGCTTCGTTCTCCAGGATCGCGGCTTCCATGGCCGTGAGGTTGAGAGGCTCGCCCCCCATCCAACACCAACGGCCAAAAACCCCATAAGCGCGGAGCCGGCCCTCGCGGTTACGGCTCCCCAGCAAACCCAGGCTGGAAAGGGTTTGGCCGGGCGTGACTCCATGCGGGTTCGGAGTTTGTAGATCTCCGCGCCGCTGAGCGGAGGAATCGGGTTCCGTCCGGAAAAGTACGCCCGTCACGCCGTTGGGAACCGGCTCGAGCCAGGAGTCGAGGACAAGTGGCGGAATAGGATATAGATCGAGGAACCGGCAGGCGAGCCGATGGGCGAAGGGGAGCGCCGACGGTTCGTCCAGGGAACAAACAAGGTACGGCTCTTCAAACAGATCGGGCCATGATCCCGACTTCCACCAGGTGCGCAGCCAGTTCGCCGGAAAACCCGCGAGAGTGATCGCCCTCGCGGCGAGTTCGCGCCGAAGGTCCCCTGGTCCCGAAGGTTCCGCCGCGACCGAGGAAACCAGCCGGCCGCCCTGACCGAGGATTCCCTGCTTGACCCACCACCAAGGCTCCCACACGGCGGTTTGGGGTGAAAACCAACGGCTTCCGCTTTTCAAATCGAGCAAGGCGCCCAGATGCGCGAGCCGCGCAGCGAATCCCGCCCGGGAGATGTGTTCTTCGCCACCCGGATTTTTTCGAACCCAGGCCGGCAGGGAATCGGGAAGCAGGTTGCGCGGCATCCTGGTTGGACCCCTGTCGCCATGTTCGGCCGGCGGAAAGCGGGGCAGCGCGCATGCCTTGGGCCAGTTCGGCTGGCCCCCCAGGTCCCTACGATGGGTAAAAACAACCTTGATTTGTTCTCTTGCCGCTATTTCCGCGATTCGGAGGGCTGGCGCATCCGCGGGAAAGGGGCGTACAAAGGCGCCGAGCGCGTGGGCCGCCGTGACCGCGGGCAGGATGTGCGTATCCTCGGCCAGGCAGATGCCGACGGCCTCACCCGCCTTCAGTCCGAAGCCGGATAATTGCTGCACCGCCCAAAACAGCCGATGCGCGAGGGTTGCGAAGCTGATGTGGCGTCCGGATGGCTCGCCAATCCAGGCGACCCTGTCCGGCGCCTGTTCGGCCCGATCCACCCATTGAAAAAGCAGGGATGCAGCGGGTGGGCTTTCCACGGACCTTTCCGTGATCGAAACCAAGGCTCGCCGCCGGTTTTCCTCGCTTAATAGCGGCAACCTGGAGACGGGTAGTTTGGGTTGTGCCGCCGCGGCCTCCAGCAGGGCGCGGTAGCTATCCATGAACCCCGTCACGGTTTCGCGATCGAACAACTCGGTGCTGTACTCCAGGGAACCGTGCAAGCCGCCGTCCCGAACCTCCAGTGCGAAGGTGAGATCGAAACGCGCCACGGGGTTGTCTACCTCCAACAAGGAGAGCTCGAGCCCGGGCAGGCGCATTTCGGAGACCGGCGCATTCTGCAACACGAACATTACCTGGAACAGCGGCGTATAGCTCAGGTCCCGTTCGGGTTGCAGCGCTTCCACCACCTGTTCGAAGGGGACATCCTGGTGGCTGTAGGCGCTCAGCGTAGCCGCGCGGGTTCGATCGAGTAACTGAAGGAAATCGGGATCCTCGGAGAGGTCGGTCCGCATGACCAGGGTGTTGGCAAAAAAGCCGATCAGGCCTTCCAATTCGGGCCTTGTCCGATTGGCAATCGGCGTGCCCAGATTCAGGTCCGCCTGGCCCGAGTAGCGCGCGAGCAGAACCTGGAAGGCGGCCAAAAGCGACATGTAGGCCGTGACGCCCTCGCGCCGGCTCAAGGTCCACAAGGGCGCGGCCAGCGATGCATCCATTTGAAAGGGTATCTGATCACCGCGGTAGGCCAGCCGTTCGGGACGAGGGCGGTCCGTGGGAAGGGTCAGCAGCCGCGAGGCGCCCGTGAGCCTTTCGCGCCAATAAGCCAACTGGCGCTCCATGGCCTCGCCTTGCAACCAGCGCCGTTGCCAAAAGGCGAAATCCGCGTATTGGATGAGGAGCGGGGGCAGGGGCGATGGCGCGCCCACCTGGAAAGCGGCGTAGAGGGCCGCCAACTCCCGCACCAGCACGCCGTTGGACCATCCGTCGGAAACGATGTGGTGAAGGTTGGCCAATAAAAGATGGCGTCGAGGGGAGAGACGCGTCAGGGCAAGCCGAATGAGGGGGCCGCGTTCCAGATCGAATGCGGTGGCGGCGATCCGCTGAATCCACTTCCGCGAGCTTTCCTCGGATTGCTGCTTACTCAGAAAGCTCAGGTCGATGACCGGCAAGAACAAGGGCGTGGCCTCCACGATTTGTTGGCGGGGCTCGTCTCCGTCATCGAGGAAGCGGGTGCGCAGAATTTCGTGACGCTTGACAATCTCATCCAGCGCACGGGCGAGCGCATCGGTATCCAGCCGGCCATGGAGCCGCAACACCCAGGGAATGTTATAGGTTGCCCCGCCGCCCTCCAGGCGGTGCAGGAACCACAACCTCTGCTGGGCAAAAGACAGCGGCAATACCTCCGAACGAGAGACGGAAAGTAGGGGAAGCCTTTGGGTTGGAGGCAGTTCACGCGTGGACTCCACGAAAGCGGCGAGCGCATCCAGGCTGGGATGCTCGAATAGGGTGCTGACCTCGATGTCGCGATCGAACGCCCCGCGCACGCGCGCCACCACGCGCGTGGCCATCAGCGAGTCGCCGCCAAGCTCGAAAAAGCTCATGCCCGGGTCGGGCGCTTCGATGCCCAGTAGATCGCTCCAGATGCCGCTCAATATCTCCCGCACCGGATTGGTCTCGAAGGTCGCTCGAGGGCGCTTTTCCACGGGAGGGTCGAGAGCATGTAGCGCCCGCCGGTCTTTTTTGCCGTTCGGCGTAAGCGGCATGGCGTCGAGGGGCGCCCAAAGCGCCGGTATCATGTATTCGGGCAGGAGCGACTTCAGGTGGGAGCGAATGGCTTGTAGGCGTTCCGAGCGGGCTTTGCCTTGCTCAGCGAACACCAGGTAGGCCGCCAACCTGGCGTCGCTGCCGCCGTCCTTTCTCGCGATGACCGCCGCATCGCGCACCCCCTCAAAGCCCAACAGCAGGTTTTCGATCTCGCCCAATTCAATTCGAAAACCGCGCAACTTGATTTGGAAATCGGCTCGACCCATCAAGCGGACATCACCGTCCCAATGCCTGTCCGCGAGATCGCCAGTGCGATAGAGCCGTTCCCCGGGCCGCTTGGAAAAAGGGTCGGGCACAAACACGGCGGCGGTTTGCGCGGGCCTCCTCCGGTATCCCAACCCCAGAGTCGGCCCCCCGATGGTCAGCTCCCCGGTCAGGCCGAGCGGTTGCAATCGCGCTTGCCAGTCCAGCACATGGGCGCGCGCCCGGCCGAGGGGATGGCCGATGGGGATGACGGTCTGGGGCGGCGGAGAGGTTAGCTCGTGGCAGAGCGCGCCGACCGTGGTTTCGGTTGGGCCGTAATGGTTCCAGATCCGGCAGGCGGGCATCAGCGCGAAGATGCGGTCCGCCAAGGCGGGGGTGAACGTCTCGCCGCCCAACACCAAGGCCTGGCGGGGAAGCAGGCGTTTCGGCGCTTCCACCGAGAGCAAGGCTTCCAGGTGAGAGGGTACGATCTTGAGGCAATCCACGGGCCGTTTCGCCAGGAACAAGGCCAGCCGTTCGGGTTGCAGCGCCAGGGGTTCCGCGAGCAATAACAGCGTGCGGCCGCCACAGAGCGCGCCGAACAGCGCGGTGTGGCCCAGGTCCGCGGCGGTGGTGGCCAGCGCGGTCAAAACCGCATCCTCGGAAAGGTCCAGCCGCTCCAGCACCCCGGTTACATAGTGGAACAAGGCCCGATGGGGAATGGTCACGCCCTTGGGCGCGCCCGTGGAACCCGAGGTGTAGATGAGGTAGGCGGGAAGGCGATCGTCCGGTGCGGCGCATGCCATCGCTACCGGGCCACCTATTCCGGCCTCTTCATAGGGAAACGCCAGCATCCGTTTCCGCGCGGCGGTGGGAAAGCGCTCGCGCCACTGGTCACGCGTCACCAGCAGATCGGGTTCGGCCTCCGCCAAAATCCGAGCCAACCGGTTTTCCGGATAGCCGGGATCGATGGGGATATAGGCCGCGCCCGTTTTCAGCACGGCCAGGAGTGCGAAAATGAATTCTGGAGCGCGTTCCAGGCACAAAGCCACCCGGCCCCCGGGCACCACGCCTCGGCCTCTCATCGCCCACGCGAGCCTGTCCGCTCGCGCGTCGAGCTCCCCGTAGCTGATGTGCTGGTCTTCAAAAATCAGCGCGGGTTTGTCAGAAAGGAGCACGGCGTGAGAATGAATCCAGGCATCGATGGTAGGCCGCCCAGGCTCGGGTTCTGTCGGCTCGTCGTTCCAAAGCGACAAGAGACGGCCGCGTTCATTCGCGCCCAAAATTTCCACGACGCTGAGGGGAATGTTTGGCTCCTCCAAAAGCCTCGCCAACAGCCGGCTCAACCGGTCGGCCAACAAGCCTATCGCTGGTTCAGGCCAGGAGGAAGCCTGGTAAATAAGGTCCAGGTCCAAGCCTGGCGCTTCCTCGCCTTCCCGCAAAGTGCAGGAAAGCACCAGTGAAATCGGCTCGCTCGTACCGGTGCAGGGAGCCGGGTAAAAGTCCAGGCCACCGCATTGGAAGGCTGGCGCCGCGCGGGTGAAAGAGAAGCCAACCGTAAATAAGGGAAGGTCGGCAAGTTCCGGTTGTCGGGCTGCCGCCAACTCCCAATCAAAGTATTCCTGCCATTGACCGATCTCTTCCAGGAGCCGTTGATTGGAGGCGGCTTGTTCCTGAAATGGCGTTTCCTGCTCTGGGTTGGCGGCAAGGGGAAGGAAGCGGGCCATTGGACCGATGGTTCGGCTCAACTCCTCCAAATCGCGGCCGGGAAAAACCATGCCGACGGTGATCGGCTCGATGCCCGCGAGTCGCCACAGCAGCAACTGCCACGCGCTGAAGAGCCAGGGCTCCAAAGCCTTTCCTGAGCCCGCGTGGGTGAGCAACGCCCGCGCGGTCCGTCTGGGAAGCGGGACCCGTAGGGTTTTGCTTTCGCCGGGGAGCGGTGCGGATCGGATGAAGGGCAAACGCGGCTGTAAACCCTTGGCAAGTGCCTGGTTTAGCCAATATTGGCGCGCGTTTTCCTCGTCCTCCGACTCCAGCAGTTCATTGAGCCACTCGGCGATATCGGCATACTGCATGGGCGCCTTTCCCAACGCGCCGCGGCGTCCGTCGTCCTGGTAAGCCTCGGCCAATTCTTGGATCAGCAAAGCCAGGCTCGCATAATCCGCGCAAAGGGCCGGCAAATGTAGCAAGAGCTCATGGCGTGCGGAACCGAGCCTCACCAGTGGGCTTTGCCAGGGAGAGCCGGTTTCCAGGTCAAAGCGAAACCCTTGCAATTCCTGTTGAATTCCCGCGAGCGCCCCCGCCCGGTCAAGCGGCGGCAAATGTGCGAGGTCGATTCGCTGCAAGGCCGGTTCCAGCGATTCGCGTACGATTTGAAGGGGCAGCGCGATACCGGGAATCCGGGCGAATTGAGTTCGAAGGATTTCATGCCGCGAGACCAGCAGCCGAATCGCGCGGTGCAGACGGGTCGAGTCCAGGGGGCCCTCGATACGGAGCCAAAGGGAGATCCCCTCGGTATGTCCCGCCGGGCTGGCGCGCCAGTGACGCCGTTGTTGCGGCGAAAGCCGAAACCCATCGAGAGCGTTGCCGGTCTTGTTCAGTGATTGATCCACGTTGTAGCCCTTTCACCGCTCAAGCTTCGCGCATCATCTGGCCCAGGGCCACGACAATTTTGCGGGTACCTTCAAAGGGGTTTCTGCCGTGTGCCGTTGCGATGTTGTCCAGCACCAGAATGTCACCCTCGCGCCAGGGAAACGCCACCGAGACTTCCTGATAAACCGCTTGGATTTCTTGAATTATGGAATCCTCGATGATCGACCCATCGCCATAATAAACATTCCGCGGCAGATCGTCCATGGGGAACATGCTGAGCAGGGATGTGCGCGTTTCCGGGTCGATAAGGTGGATATGATGGAGCAGGATTTGATTAAAAAAAACGGGCTCGCTGAACAACAACGCCCGGGTAATCGGTGCAAGCGGCGTCCAGGCCGCGGCCCGGTCAGCGGAAAGTGCCGGATTCGGCCTGCCCGCC
>JBGTRP010000132.1:0-12037 GCA_041940685.1 Acanthopleuribacteraceae bacterium | reverse complement strand
GTTTGAGAGCCACTACTTCCTCGCCATGGAGTACGTGGATGGCGATAGCTACTCCCATATATTTGAGAACTACCCGGAAGGCGCGGGGTTGGCGCCCTTTTTCGAGTTGGTGGTCCCCGTTCTGGAGGGTACGGCATACGCCCACGAACACAATTTGGCGCATCGCGATCTGAAACCGGACAATCTGAAAATGTCGTCGGGCGGGCAACCAAAAATCCTCGATTTCGGCTTGGTGAAGTTCCTGGATCAGAAGGCCTCCGCCTCCGACGAGAGCTTCCAAACCATGGCCGGCATGGTGGTGGGCAGCGCGGGCTACATGTCGCCAGAACAGGCCAAGGGCGGTCAATTTGATGAAAGGACCGATATCTTCTCTCTGGGCATCATCATGTACGAGCTCCTCTCCGGTAGAAACCCCTTCCAAGGGGCGAGCCCTTTCGCCACCATCTCCAAAATTCTGCATTTCAACCCTTTGAGCCTTGAGCTGCTGCGCCCCGATATTCCCCTGGAACTTTGCCGAATTGTGATTAAATGCCTCTCCAAGGACATGGCCCACCGATTCGACAATGGCCAATCGCTCTACAACGCCGTTCAAGCGATCAAAGGTTGACTTTTGCCACATAAAACTTTTTCGTTGCTCCTGCTGGCGGGAGCGGTCCTCATGGCCGGTTTGCTTCATTTTTTTATGTTGCCCGAGGCCAAGAGCGCGCATCAAAGCATGCTTGGGGACCGGCGCTTTCTCGTCCTGCAATACCTGGTCTTTCAGCGCACTCCCAACGTGGAGTTCAAGCTGCTCGACCGTTTTCTGAAAAAACAATGGCAGGCATCGGATCGATCCCCCGAGTTCGGGGAAACCATCGCGCTTATTTATGGGCTGGAAGACCAACCTGAGGCCATGGACAAGGTCTTGAGCGAATTGGAAGGGGAATACGATCGGAGAACCCTCGATTTCGCACTCGGCTTGGGCGAAGAATTGCCCGAACAGTGGCGGGACGATTTGGATTCCGATTGGACCAGCGCCAAAATCTCCGCGTTGGTTTTCCAGAAAATCGGCGATGACCGCGGTTACGCGGAGGCGCTGATCAAGTTACGCGATTATGAGAGCATCGCGCAGCGATGGCAATCGGCCTATTCCCTCTTCAGCCTGCTGCGCATCCTTGGGATAGGGCTGATTGTCAGCATGATCCTATCGCGTCGTTACTACAAAATGAGAGGCGAGCCCTTTTTCAAGCTCCGCTCGATTCCATTGCCCAAGGACGCGCTGTTCTCGTTTTGCGGCTATTTTTTGGCCGGCTTTCTGCTCATCGGGCTGGTCGGGCAAGCCGTTCTGGGCCAACAGCCGATTTGGTTGCAGACCGTCATCGTGTACCTGCTTCAGGTCTCGTTGGGAACCTACCTGGTCAAAAAATGCCTGTTCCCCAACTCGGACCGCGTGATTCTGGAAACGCTGGGGCTGGCCAACCTAAAAATGCGCTTCTTCAACCTTTTCCAAATCTTGGGTGGCGTCACGATCCTGGTTGCCTGTAGCCAATTCGCCCTGGATTTGATGTCCCTGCTTCCCTGGCCCTTTGAGGATATCGACATGAGCCAGCCCTACCGGGAAATCATGAAAGATCCGGGCGCGAGCGCCATGTTCCTGCTGGTTGCCTGCATTATCGCGCCCCTATTCGAAGAGGTCCTTTTCCGCGGGATTATCTTTCGCGCGCTGCTGGATTCCTACAAACCCTGGGTAGCATTTGTGGTCAGCAGCGGACTTTTCGCCATTCTCCACCCTCTGCCTCTTTGGCCCGCGATCTTTGCGGTGGGCCTGGGATTGTCCCTCATCTACTATCGCACGGGAAACATCCTGATCAATATCTGGGCGCATGCGCTTTGGAACGGCACCGCGCTCGTCCTCACCCTGCTAGGCATTCAGGGCTAGCGTCTCGCGGGGGAGCGGATTGTCTTGACGCCATTTTCCGGCAACCATTAATTCCTTCGCAGGCGGCCCCAGCCGAGCGGCTTCTTCGCAACCGGAGCCTTTGGCCTAAAGTTCACAAGTGATACAATCCCCCGTGCCCTTCAAACGCCCCAAGGAGGCGGCCGGAAGCTTTTCCAGGAGCACGAAAGGCCTTGCCATGTATTGGTTCTTGTTTTCCATACTTTCGCTGACGCCCAACGCCTCGAACGCCACCTGGCAGTGGCCCATCAATACCGGCCATGGTGCGACCAGTAGCTTTGGCGAGTACCGGGGCGCACGCTTCCACATGGGCTTGGATTTCTCCACGGGCGGCGTGGAAGGCGAACCCATCAAGCCCGCGCGCGACGGTAGGGTCATTAAAATCCGGGCACAAAAAACCGGCTATGGCAGGGTGATCTATCTTGCTCACAAGGACCGCTACTCCACGGTTTACGCGCACCTGGCCGCTTTCGGACCCAAGATCTCGTTGGCGATTCGCGAGTTGGGTTACGAGCCGTCATCCTATTTCGGGACCCTGCTTGTCGACCTTCCCGTAACCACGGAAGAACTGCTCGCCTATTCCGGCGAAAGCGGCGCGGGAATGCCTCATTTTCATTTCGAGGTGCGGGACTCCCGCAACCGTCCCGTGGATCCTCTATCGCTTTCCTTCCAGGGGCCGTCGCCAACAGGGGCGTCCCCCGTGCTGGAGGGCCTTTACCTTTTGCCTCTGAACCGGGAGAGTCGGGTCAATGGGGGAGAAATCCCCCATCAGGTGTCCACCTCTCAAAAAAACATCCAGGCAAGCGGCGCCATCGGCATTCAGGTTTTGGCTTATCTCAACGGCGCTCGCGGCAGCCGGCTCGGCTGTCGCGGCATTCGGGTCTACCAGTCGGACCGGCTCATCGGCGAATGGTTGCCGGAAGCCATAGATTTCGATGTCTATCGCAACGCGGGACTGGTTTTTGATCAAGTGCGCTCCGGGTTCGGACCCACGCGGTTTTCCTACTGTTTCGACGGCCGCGCCGCCTTTTTGCCCGGCGTCGAGGGATTTCGCCACTTGGCGCCCATTCAGGTGACCCAAAAGGAAAACCTCCATGTAGACATTCGCGGTCTCAGCGGAGAATGGCGGCGTTTTTCCTTTGCACTCAACCCCGAGGCAACACCGATCACTCCATCCAAAAAGTCCGCGGATTTGCCCGTTCAACCCACATCGCTGGAAACCGTTCTCAGCGGCGACCGTTTCTTTTTTAACAGCGCCACGATTAAGGGAACCTTGCAAACGCCCACGAAGATGGTGGGCCTCGAGCCCGGGCGGCAATTTTCCTGGCGGCCCGAGACCGGTTTCCAGAGCGGCAAGCTCATTTGGCGCACGAAAGCGGGCAATCTCGCCAGAATAGCGGGAATGCTGCCCGAATCCGAGGCATTTACCTTCCCCATCGGCTCCTGGCGGCTGCGCGGCCGAAACCTGCCGCGAATCCCCGCGACCGCATTACTGCTGGAACCCGCCGATCCTAAAATTCAGTCCGATGTATTGGAATATAAGAGCCCCGTGCTTCGGTTTGGCAGGGAAGGCTTACCCTCGCGGGGGCTCCAGGCGAGTTTCGATCCGGCGCAAGGCGAATCCAGCGAAGGCCTCGGCCTCTACGCTTGGTCCTCGGCCAAAAAGAGCTGGCGCTATTGGGGCGGACCGTCCGGGAAGGGCGCCTGGTGGGTGGATTTGGATTACCTTACACCCGTGGTCATTGCCCGCGACATGAGCCCGCCACGCATTCTCAAACCCAAATTCCATGATTATTTCACCGGCAGGCGAATCGTTATTCCGGTTCGCGACCGAGGCAGTGGCGTCGACGCGGATTCCATCCTGGTCGAAGGCCCGGGGGGCAGAATTGAAGGCGAATACGACCGCGACCGAGCCTGGATTATTCTACCGGAAAACCAAACCGCCGGCCCCTGGACGGTCTCGCTTCGGGACCGGGCCGGATTACCCGCGAAGGTTTCCCGGCTGCGCCTTTAATGGTCAACAGGGGGGACAACGCGATGGATTCAGGCAAATAATAGGTAAAACCAATAACCCAACCAAAGGGAACCCTTCACCTCAGGCGATGGGGAATGAAGATTCCAAATTTTTACTTGTATTCACGATTTTTGTAATCTCTAACACTTTTCCATCCATATTTCGACTTGTTCCTGGCCACAAAAAGCTTGTAAGATAAATGAGTCTCATTGTCCAAAGACGGTGGAGAGCCCCTCTTTTAAACATTTGTAGATTTTTTCACATCATGGGCCACGTGGTGGTTTCCTAAAAGAGTAGGGGTTTCGTCCGCGGGCGATCGGCGCAAACTGAAAAGACTCAGGAGGAGATTTTGCGTTTATTACGCCAGCTTCTAGTTATCGGTGTGTTCTGCCTGGCCCAAACGAGCCTCGGCTTGTTGGCGGGATCCACATCACCCACCCACTCCAAGCTCGACGACGAATCCGCACGCAAGGCCGCGGAGGCCTGGTGGCTCATGATGACCGGCATGTCCGGCATCTCGCCCGATGACGCCCCCGTTCTCAAGGCCATGGAGCGCAAAGGTATCGCCCCCGCTCCCATGCATCAGCGGAATATCAGCGACGGCCCTTCCTCCCATCAAATGCCCATGGGCGGAAACGCGCGTCAGGACCAGAAACCGCACGCCCGCATCTGGACCATGAAGGAATACCTTCAGCACTACAACCGGCTGGGCGCCACGCCGCCACCCGGCGGTTATGAAGCCTATTTGCGCCGGCAGGGAGTTGAAGTGCCGGGAGACGGACACCAAGGCCAGGCCATGGGCCTGGATCACAAGGACCATATGGCCGAAATGGCGGAGCACATCATGCCGGGCGCCAAGGTCAAGCGCGGTAGGGATCTGAAGGCGCCCGAGGTGGATATTCATGTCAAACGCCATCAGGGTACGCCGCGGCTCAATATGGCCACAAGAGCTATCGGCACCGACAAGGTCTACAATGTGGTGGCCATCAACAAGGATATTTACTATACCCGTTTCGGCGATCACGACCCCAACGGGATGATGTATGTCCTGGAAGAGGACAAGCAGCGTGTACTCAATTGCGAGGGCTTCAACTGCGGTCATGATCCGCTCTTTTTCGGCTCCCGCTCCGATGACGAAAACCTCGCGCCGCAGCCGCTCGTGATCCGCGCCAATCAGGGCGACCATGTCACCATTCACTTCACCAATGAGCTGAAAGACATGGACGCCTCCATTCACATTCACAAGGCGCGCTACATCGCGGATCAGTCCGCGGGCTCCAGGACGGGCTTGAATGACGATTCCACCGCGGCGCCCGGTGAGACCATCACCTACGAATGGCAGATCCCGGACAAAGAGACCGCACAGGGCATCTACTACTTTTACAGCCACGTGGACCCCCGCTGGCAGGTGCCCCACGGTTTGCACGGCGTTCTTTTGGTAGAACCAAAGGGAAGCGTATACCTGGATACGGAAACCGGCGAACCCCTGAGCTCCGGCTGGGGCGCCATCATCGACAATCCCGATCCCAACATCCGCGCATTCCGGGAATACGCGGTTTTGTTCGAGGATCGTCTCGACGTGATCGACGCACGCGGCAACAAGCCGATCGACCTCTACACCGGCGTTCAGGATGCCGTGGGTAAGGGCATCAGTTATCGGTCCGCTCCCTTTTTCAACAATATGAACCTGTACCTTGACGAGTCGATGGCTTACGGTTCCTATACCTTCGGCGAGTTTTCCACACCGGTTCCCCGCTGGTACGTGGGCGATCCCATGCGGGTACGCGTCATTCACGCGGGCTCCGGCGAACACCATGTATTCCACAACCACGCACACCGCTGGCGGGTAAACCCCAAGCAGGAAGAGGACAACCTCACCGAGACCTCGAAATCCAATGAACATGACCTGATTTTCCCCAAATCCACCCGCATCGACTCCCAGACCATGGGACCAGGCGAGGTTTTCGACCTGGAAATGGAAGGTGGCGCCGGCGGCGTCCAACGCACCGTGGGCGATGTATTGTTCCACTGCCATATCATCGAGCATGTGGTCGAGGGTCTGTGGAGCACCCACCGCATCTCCAATACGCGCCAGCCCAACCTTGCGCCCCTCCCCGACCTGCCCCCTCTGCCCGCCGCGGTCAACTCGTTGGAATTGCTGAACCTGGCCAGCCAGGGCAAGCCCGCGGTTCCGGTTACCGGACCCTGGGCCGGTCAGCCGATCACCGAGGAGAACCTGCGCGCCTGGATCGAATGGCAGTTGCCGCCGGCCGGGGTTCCCGACGAAGAGCTGATCATCGATGAGGTGCATGGCAACCGCACCCAGAACAAGGCCGACAAATGGGACTGGATCTTCGAGGAAACCGACCAGGGTCCCCTTGCCAAGGGCGAAGCCTATGATTGGTTCTTCGGACCCGGTTGGCCCGCCGCGGGAGAAGGACCCGGCGCGGGTCCCGTGGGAGAGCGGCCGGACATTCTCTTCAATTCCGTGGATGGCCGGCTTGCCTACCCAACCCTGAAACCACATCTGGGAAGGCGCCCGCCCTTCGCGCCCATTCGCGACAACGATCCAGACACCCAGGGCACCGCCTATTTGGGCCTGCGGCTGCCAAACGACAGTCCGTTCGCCCCTTCCGGTCATGTTTGGGGTTCGGGCCTGGTGCCCGAGGATGCGGGCATGCGCCATTACGACATCACGGCGCTGACCCTGCCTATCCAATACAATGATTTTGGGGATTTCGATCCGAACGGCATGATTTTCGCCCTTTCCGAGGACGTGGCCGATATCCGTGCCGGAAACAAACCCGCCGAACCCCTGGTGGTGCGCAGCAACGTGGGCGAGGCTGTCCAAATCCGGTTGCGCAGCGCGCTAGAGGACTCCGAGGAGGTCGACGGCCATTCCAAGGTAGGCATGCATATTCACCTGGTCCAATACGATGTGCAGTCCTCCGACGGCGCCGTTGCCGGCTATAACTACGAAACCTCCGTACGTCCCTCGATCGACGCGGAGGGTAACCCGATTCAGGGCCGCAAGGCCTTGGCGCCCTTCGTTCCCATCGATGATGGGCCCCTGGATCGGTCCGACGAGGTGGTTCATACCACCTGGTACTCCGACGTGGAACTGGGCACGGTCTATTGGCATGACCACAGCAAGCTGATCGTATCCTTGCCGCATGGCCTGTTCGCGGCCTTGATCGTGGAGCCCGAGGATGCCCAGTACAAGGACCGGGAAACCGGAGAAGACAAATACGTGCTCGATGAGAGCGGGTTTTACTCCTCCACCAACGGCAAGTCCGGCACCCAATTTGCCGATATCCATCTTCCCTCGAGCACGATCGATCCGCGCACCGGAAAGAAACGGGCCGATTTCCGCGAGTTCGTGATGGTGTTCAACGATGGCTCGCGCCTGTTCACCGACAACCTTTCATTCTCAGCCTTGGAGCATGGCGAGAGCCGCCGCGATCCCGAACGGGGCTTCCCTAGCTTCAACCTTCGGCTGGAGCCCTTCGAAAACCGCCTGCGCAACAACCCCGACCCCTCCCTGGTGTACAGCAGCTTCATCCATGGAGATCCGGCCACGCCGTTGCTGCAAGCCTATGTGGGCGACCCGGTCACGCTGAGAACCGAAACCGGCGGCACCAACGGAGTGCATGTGCTCTCCATGCATGGCCACCGTTGGCGCTTCCAACGGGGGAACCCGGAAACCTCTCCCTTGCGGGACTTCATCGTAAGCGGCATATCAGAGGGATTCTCCCACGACCTGGAGCCCAACGCGGGCGGTCTGGCAAAAGCGCCCGGCGATTATCTGTACTTCGACGGCGATATGGATCACCGCCGCGAGGGCATGTGGGGCATATTCCGCGTTTTCGATACCTTGAGAGGAACGTTGCAGCCCCTGCCGGATCGCGCGCCTCTCGCGGAAGGTCCCGGCTACTACGACTTCATGCGGACGCGATCCCTGACCCGCGACGGCCGGCCAGTCAGGGCTACCAACCCGGGCAACCCCGGACCGCCAGGCGCGCCCGTCAAGACCTTTGACGTGGTCGCCATCGAATCCTACATCCCTTACGATTCAGAGGGCGTGGGCGATTCCAAGGGCATGCTCTACGTGCTCGCGGAAGATGTGGACGCCGTGTTGAGCGGGGCCAAAGAGACCGAGCCCCTGGTCATCCGAGCCAACCAGGGCGATGTCGTGGAAATCAACCTCACCAACCGACTCTCCAAGAGCCGAGTGGGGCTCCATGCCAGCCTTGTTCAATTTGACGTGCGCGGATCCGACGGTTCCGCTGTCGGCTGGAATCCCGATCAAACCGCGGCGCCCGGCCAGACCGTGCGCTATCGCTGGTATGCCGACCGCGAACTCGGCACTGTCTACCTCTACAATCCGGCCAGCCTCGACGAAACCCGGCACGGACTCTTCGGCGCGCTGATCGTGGAGCCCAAGGGCAGCACCTACCGCGATCCGGCAACCGGTGAACCCGCGCCTTCCGGCTGGCGGGCCGACATCTATCCCGGCGATGGGGGCGAACCCTACCGTGAGTTCGTGCTCTTCTTCCACGATGGCGTCGACCAAATCCGTTATCGCGTGGCGGTGAACTACCGTGTGGCGCGCCGCAATGGCGTCAACGAGGTCGTCCCCGGCGGGCCCGGCGGCAACGTGCGCGATGCCCGCGAGGATCGCGTCCATGACAGCAAGGTCTGGGGCGACCCCATAACCCCATTGATGCAGGCCTACACGGGCGACCGGGTGGTCATCCGCCAACTGCAACCGGCCTACGAGGACCATCACGTGTTCCACCTGCATGGGCATTCCTGGCACTTGGAACGCGGCGATGAGACCAGCAACCTGCTGAGTAATATTACCGCCAGTGTGGGAACGGCCTACGATATCGAGCTCGACGGCGGCGCCAAGACCGGCGACCATCTCTACCACTGCCACATCATGGACCACAAAAAGATGGGAATGTGGGGTCTGCTCCGTGTCCATGACACGATCCAATCCGACCTGAAACCTTTGATTCTCCCTGAGCTTGAGGGGAAAACAACCCAAAATGGCTATAACCAGCCTAATTCAAATGTGGAAGGAGAATAAGCCATGAAAAGAAGAAGCGATCGGTTGACCCTTCTCGCGTGCATCGGATTCTTGTGCGGGTTGCCCGCTTTGTTTGCCGCGGGTGAAAACCCCATCCACAAGCAAGCCAACCCCTCGGATGTGGAGATCAACAAGGCCCATAAAGAGAGTGTGCAAAAGTTCGGCGGCGACGAGAAAAACAACAACGGCGTCATCGAACCCATGCTGACCAAGATCCTGGGGGAAACCATGCGCATCCCCCATACCAAACAAATCATCGACGGCCAGCAGGCGAATCTGTTGAAAAGCGAACCCAGCGACGCGATTGGCGCGATCAGCTCGACCGGCCATGTCATCAAATCCGCGCGTTCGCCGCAGCGTGATCTGTTTGCGGCGGCCCTACGGCTGAACAATGGGGCCAGGCGCGGCATTGTCGACACCCATGCCGCCGAGGATATGCTCGACATTTTGCTGGGTCGGACGCAGGGGAAAATTTACGACGGCTTTCCCCTGTTGAATTTCAACCGTTTCAACAGCGCCGATGTGCCGACCGAGGCTTATTCTCCGGGAACCGTTCCGGGTGAATACAAAACCAAGGCATTGCGTTTCACCGGCGAGCAGGAACCCAGTTGGAAGGGCGACGGCACGATGGTCAACGTCTGGGAAATCGACGTCAACCACCTTTGGTATGACCAGCAATTCGACAGCGACACTTTCCTCATTCGCATCCCATATGTGGACCCGGAGAGCGGGCTTTCACCGCAGATGGACGACACCCTGCGGATCAACTACACCATCTACTCCCTGGTAGAGGAAGATTTCGCGCCAACCCAGGTCATGTTGGACGCCCAGGCGGAAATTGATTTTCCCGACCGAGGCAGCGTGCGTTTTCCTTATAAGGGCCAGGACACGGTCTGGGAACGCATCCACCCGCTGACCGCGCACAAGGTCACGGTGCAACACACGGCGCTGCGTTTCATCCGCGGCATCTACATCTGGGGCTGGAACGTGCATCCGCCGAGAATCCAATTCCTGCAACCCATTCAGGAAGTCAAGAACGTGAACACCGGCAATATCGAATACGAACCGCAGGGACATTCATTTGCGGTCCGCAATCGCGAGCTGGAAATCGACCATATCGGCGATGCGGCCCCCGAAAAGAAGTTTTACATCATCGCCAAGGCCGCCCTGGACGGCACTCTCGATGCCGGGGGAATCGCCGCGGCCATGGATGATGCGGACCAGGGACCCAAGGGCACTTGGAACGAGTGGATGAGCACCATGTCGGACCAGCGCGTGTTGCCTCCGGAAGTGCGCGAGCGCCTCGACGCGGAGGGCAAAAGCGAGGATGACTACGATTTCATCACCGTGTACATGAACAACGAGATGTATGGCTCCGGCGTGCTCGCCCATACGATTCGCACCTGGTCCCAGGGTGACCTCATGAAGGTGCGGCTCATCAATCTGGACAACCATACTCACTACTTCCGCAACGTGGGTTTCGGCGCAACCCTGCACAACGACCTTGCCGAGAACCTCGACGATGGCGTATTCAGCTTTGAAATCATGAACTTCAAACCCCTGTATGGGGCGCCCAAGGTCGCCGAAATGCAGTGGCGGGCCGGTTGGGGATTCCGTCCCCATTACTCGGTCGTCCAACAGGATGATGTCTTTCCAAGGATGACCGACCAGCGCGAGCTGAAGCCCTACCTGGCGCCCAACCTCGACACCCGCAAGATGGACATCTTCTGGGGCTATCAGTATTCGGAGTCCTTCCGCGGCGGTGATTTCCCCTTCAATCCGCCCAACTTCATCATCGAAACCACCAAAAGACCATCTCATGACCAACTCTATGACATGAGCATTTTCAACTATACCTGGTTCGGCGGCGCCCTGTTGCGTATGGCGGCATCCAATTGGGACACCTTCCGCGACCGCTTCCCAACCCGGTACCAAAAAGGGCTGGTCATCGGTCAAACCACCGAGGGCTTCGGCGTGGCCAACATGTGCCCCGATGCGCCGCCGGGGTTCTGCCCCGACGACCTCAGCGCCTACAACTGGCGCGGCAAAAAGAACTGGCCCGCGCCCAACGATCCCAGCGTTCCGAAAACCGAGTTGCGCTTTCCGCCATTCCTGCGCAACCCCAATCAGGTTGAGGGCGGCGATATCATTCCGCCCACCTGGCCCTGGAAACCCTTTCTGTGGCTCAACCCCAAAAACGGGACCATCTACATGGATCCCGAAGACAAATCCAAGGGCTATTGGGCCGACCAGACCTATTCACATGGCGCCCCCATCTTTGCAGGGGAAGATATTATCCTGAGCATCGAAATGCCCCGTTCCGCGGCGCAGTTATTCTACCAATTCGATGATCTATTCCACGATAACGCGATCTTCTCGCCACACCCCATCCAGTAAGCGAGAAGCGATGTAAGCATAAAGCCCGGGCTTCCCTTCAAGGAATCCCGGGCTTTTTATTTTGATAGGTTTCATGGTTCCAGCTTTCCTTCGTCAATGAGGGAAAGCCGGATGCTTGCCGCTTGTTTAATGGCGGCAGAAGACCTGATCTCTGGTCCAGGCATTGCTGGATGGGGAATCCCCGCCCTCGCCCATCTCGAAAAAGAAGGGTTGACGCTGCCGCGGGTGATTGCCGATCTCATTCATGCTGGCCGCGTCGAAGAGCCGGCCATTCAGCATGACCAGGCCCACGGAATCGGTTTGGTAGATGTCCTCCAGCGGGTTCTTATCGAGAACCACCAGGTCGGCCAGTTTCCCTTTTTCCAGAGAGCCGATGTCGCCTTCCAACCCCAGATAGCGTGCGCCATTGAGAGTCCCACAGCGCAGCACCTCCATGGGCGTCATGCCGCCCTGGGCGAACATCCACAGCTCCCAATGGGCGGCCAGGCCCTCGCGCTGGCCATGGGCGCCCAGTTGCACCAACACGCCCGCGTCCAGCAAACGCTTGCAGGCCCGGGCGATTTTGATGTGGTTGTACTCTTTATCCGGCGCCATGGTG
>JBGTRP010000131.1:0-12058 GCA_041940685.1 Acanthopleuribacteraceae bacterium | reverse complement strand
ACAAAGGGAATCCGTGGAAACCATCCGGGCATGTGGTGAGAATTTGCTCGACCTCATCAACGATATTCTGGATTTTTCCAGTATGGAGAATGGGAAATTGGAGCTCGAATGCCAGGATTTCAAGCTGACCACCTGCTTGGAAGAATGTTTTGAGCTATTTTCCTCGGAAGCCAATGAAAAGCAGATCGACCTTGTTTATTTTCTCGAGGAAGATGTGCCTCAGGTGATTTCGGCCGATTTCAACCGCTTGAGTCAGGTTCTGGTAAATCTCGTGGGCAACGCGGTCAAGTTCACCGAACGGGGCGATATCTTCGTTTCGGTGCGGAAGCTGAGCCAGGTGGAAAACCGAGTCGAGCTGGAATTCTCTGTCAAGGATACGGGTATAGGCATCCCCAAAAAAAAATTGGGGCAATTGTTCCAATCCTTCAAACAGCTTGATTCTTCCCACTCGCGCGGTTTCGGTGGTACCGGATTGGGCCTCATCATCTGCAAGCGGCTGTGCGAGATGATGGGAGGCCGTATTCGGGTGGAAAGCGCCGTGGGAGAAGGCTCGACCTTTTCCTTTTGTATTTGGGCCAAAGTGGGCCAATTGGCGCATGCGCCCACGGAGCCCGCGCCGCTCGGCAATTTGGAAGGAAAAAGGACGCTGATCGTGGATAGGGATGAAACCAGCCGCCATATCCTCGCGCTTCATTGTCGCTCCTGGTCCATGGTCCCCACGGAAGCCGAATCCGCGGAGGACGCCTTGGCCTTGTTGAGTGACCGGCATTTCTTCGACTTGGTGATTTTGGATGAAGATTTGGCCGGAATGGACAGTTTGACGCTTGCGCGGAAGATTCGTGAAAGCTGGTCGAGGGAGGCCCTGCCCATCGTGCTGCTTTGCGCTCGCAATCCAGAGAAAGGCGCGATGGAGAGATTCGGGAATCTCGCGAACGACTTGGTCACCAAACCGCCCCAGAAGACGCGTCTCGCCCAGGCGATTCGAGGCGTCCTGGCGTCGGCTTCCCCTAAAATTGGAAACCTCGCCGGAAAACAGACGGTGCCGACCAACCTGGCGCTTGGTTTTCCCCTTCGTGTATTGCTCGTAGAAGACAATGCCGTCAATCAAAAGATTACCATGCGCATGCTGAAGTCGCTGGGGTATACTGCCGATATCGCGGCCAATGGTTTGGAGGCCTTGGAGGCCCTGGAACGAAGGTCCTATGATCTCTGTCTCATGGACATGCAAATGCCGGAGATGGATGGTTTGGAAGCCACCCGTCGGATCGTCGATCAAATTGGGGATCGAAGGCCCGTGATCATTGCCCTTACCGCGAATGTGCTGCGCGGCGACCGGGAGGCCTGTCTTTCTGTCGGCATGGATGACTATCTTCCCAAACCTTTGCGAATAAGTGATTTAGAGCAAAAGTTAAAATACTGGGCTCAAAAAAGGATGGCCACGGCCGACCCCTCTTGAGCGCATCGGAAATGGCGTCAAGCCCCGCGAGTGAGATCCGTGCTTCCACCTCGGAGGCATGGTTGGCCCCGGATTTGCTCCCAAACTCCTATTGGCCTTGTCCAAAGTATGCCGGAGCCCTGAAACCCCTCGCTTTACATCACAGTTCGTTGAAAAAGCTTTGACCCTGGCACAGGGGAGTAAGATAATTTCGATCCCGGTAAAAACTACGGCCCCGGTAAGGAAAATTGAGGAACCGATCTCAAGGAGATGGGTTCCCGAAGTAAAAGGAATGGTGGCAGATGAAAAAAACGTTCTTGAAATGGATGCTGGCGCCCGCGTTCGCTTTAATGACCGCGACCGCACTGGCCCAAATTGAATTGAAGATCGGCGATCTGACTCTTTTTGCCGAGGATATGACGGAGGCTTCCTGCCTTCAGATTCCCATATTTATCAATGACCCCGACATGAGTAGGACCCTAAAGCAGATCACCATCACGCTCCACTTCTCGGGGAACGTGGGGATCATCGATGGAAAGATCGATGGGGAAATGTTGATCGGCAATTCATTTGCCTCGGGAAGCCTGGCCGGTTTGAGCAACCCTCCGGCGGATTTGAGTAACAATACCAGTGGTACGGGATCGCCGACCTGCACCAATATCTTCAATCAAATACCCTCTGGCGGGGGCGCCATCAATTTCGAGGGCGGCAATGCGAACGGATTCTGGTTTATCAACAACAACCAGGGCGCTTCCGGCCGGAAACAGGGTTTGGTGATTAACCTCAACGGCATGGCGATCGGCGCGAGCGCCCAGAATCAGGATCAAATGATCGCGGTGCTTGAGATTCCCGTGGTGGGCAATCCCGATCCGGGCGATTTGTTCATTTACGCGACCCCCAACAATGTGGTGATCGACGCCAATGTGTACGTTTGGGACGACGGCCTGCGCGTGGACGATTCCGGTGATCGGGTCGATACCGCGGAAGCCTTCGATCTTTCCAGCGGGCCCGGACGGGTGAGGATCATCGGCGGTGGAGACAAGATCGGCATCCGGCGGCCCTCCAACAGCTATTTTTATTTGGATACGGATGGAGACGGAAAGTTCACCTACGGCTCCCCGGACCTGCTTTACATCATGGGCGGCAGCAATGATCTGCCGCTCAGCGGGGATTGGAACGGCGACGGACGCGATGAAATCGGCCTGTTTCGTCCTTCCAACAATCGCTTTTACCTCGATCACAGCGGCAACGGCACGTTCTCCCTGGCGCAAGGCGATCTAATCTACGCCATGGGTGGGCCGGGCGATATGCCGCTGGTTGGCGATTGGAACGGCGACGGCACGGATGAAATCGGGCTGTTCCGTCCTTCCACCCGATTTTTCTACCTCGACGTGAATGGGAGCGGCAACATCACGGGCGCGGACGTAACCTTCAAACTGGGCGCTCCCAACGATTTGCCCGTAATCGGCGATTGGAACAATGACGGCATCGATGAGGTCGGCCTCTTCCGTCCGTCTACCAACTACTTTATGTTGGACGCCAATGGCAGCAACACCATCACCTGGGACGGCAGCGATCTGATTTACGTGCTGGGCGGCCCCAACGATCGGCCGTTGAGTGGAGATTGGAATCAGGACGGTTTCGATGAAATCGGGCTTTTCCGCACCACCACCAATACGTTCTACCTGGACTTCAATGGCAATGGTTCGATCAGTGCGGCTGACGACCTGATCCACCACCTCGGCGGTCCCGGAGACCTGCCCACGATCGGCAACTGGTAAGCGGGATGGGGGCGGCGGAAACGCCGCCTCATTTCAGGCTTTCGAAAATCACCGCGCCCGAGGGATAAACCTGGGCGGATTCTCCGGGCTGGATGTCGAAGGCGACCGTGCCCGCTTGGTAGTACACGGTCACCTCATGCGTCTCGTGGTGGGGCGTCCCGAAGAGGATGGGGTACTGGTTCTGCGCCATGTAACCCGAACCGCCGTCGACAACCCTGGTGAACAAGGTGCCCGGCAGCGACAAGGGACTCGCCTGAACCATGCGTCCCTGCTGGTTTTTTTCACCGTTGGGGCCCAACACCTCCACGCTGAAAGAGGTGTTGGCCGTTTCCGTCTGGTTGATGAGAAAGGACATCTGGAAAAGGCTGACTCTGTGAATAAAGTCGATCTGCCCATTGTTGTCCAGGTCGCCAAAAGCCGTGAGATCGCCGCAGAGCTGGCAAAAGTCAAAGGTCGCCGTTGTCTGGAAGCTGGAGCCGTTATTGAGAAAAATGCGCGGATCGCAGAAGGTCGCGCCCCCGGCCACGACCAGATCCTCCCAGCCATCGTTATTGAGATCGTAGATATTGATGCCGAAGCTCTGAGAGTAGGTCAGCGACGGGAAGGCATTTTCGAACTGAAATTGAAGGCCATCGAAGCTGTAGAGCGCGGGCCCTGTCGTGGGATGGTGGATGATGAGATCCATCAGGCCGTCGTTATTCCAATCCAGGAATTTGATGCCCTCGTCGAATACATCGGGCAAACCCAGGGCGGCGCGCTGATCGGTGAAGGTAAGGTCGCCATTGTTGATGTAGAAATGACCGGCCACATAGATGTCGATGTAGCCGTCGCCATTGAAGTCCAGGGCCTGGGCGCCCTCGGGACGCAGGTTGATCGGCCGGTTGGGCAGATCGACGCCCGCGGCAACCGCGATGTCGGTGAAATTGGCGGAACCGTCATTGATCAATAGGTAGCATTGGTCGCCGGCAACGGGAAACCCGGGCACGCTCCCATGGGTGTAATAGGGAAGGTAGATGTCCAGGTCGTTGTCATTGTCGAAATCCGCGGCCAAAATGGTTTCCCCGAAACCGGTCAAGCCCATGGCGGCAAAAGAGGGATCCTCGGCGAAAAAACCGTCGCCGGTTCCGAAATAGAAGCGGGCGACGGAATCCAAATTGCCGTACTCGGAATAGGTGTTTGCAATGAGATCGAGCTCTCCGTCGCCGTTAAAATCCGCGAGCCGGTTATCGCGGGGAAACCGGCCGGGGAAGAACAGGCTCGACAAACCCAAAATGCCGGGCGGGAGGGGATCAAACCCACCCATGCCGTCGTTGAAGAAACCCAGGACATCGGGTAAGCCGTCGTCATCCATGTCCGCCACGGCCGGAGAATATTTGCGCATGGGCGAGGAAGTCTGGTCGAACAGCAGGGTATCGTCGATCGGATCGGCGTTGATCTCAAGAAAGTGATCGTCATTCATCACGCCGTTTCCGTCCGCGGCGACCGGCGCCCCGTCCAGGTACACCTCGAGGTTGGCGTTGCAGGCGTCCAGCGAATAACTATAGGAATAGTTGTCGCCCATGGGGATGTACATGGTCTCCACGGGCGTGCCCGAGACGCCCCGCGACAGGCTCACGCCCAACATATAGGTGCCCGGCGGGGTCACGACCAGGTCCATCAGGGCTTGGAGCGGAAGCTGGTCCTCCTGAGCCAAGTCCAGTTGAAAGGCGAAGCTTTTGAGCCCAGGCGACGCGGGTTCGAAAAAATATGTCGACTCCAGGGTAAAGGCGTCGACCTGAGTGCTGGAAAGGAGGCTCCATTCTGATGGGGCTGTAATGGCAAGCTCAATACAATGGCGCAGGACCAGGGTGAGGTCGCCATCGGTGTGAATGCGTCCCAGATCCAGGCTTTGAGGAGGTTTGGGCAGCGGTACCGGGGAGCCGTTGTCCATTTGCCACCAGCCGGGCAAATCCCCGGTGAGCGGAATTAAATCGAGCACGGTGGAACCCGTGGGCCATAGCTCCAGGCTATCCAAAAATGTGGTGAAGTTGGGGCATTGGGAGAGTCCTCGACCCATCATCAGGAAAAACAACGGCAAAATCCAAAGCCGTCGTTCTATTTTCCGCATTTCACTATCCTCATCAGTCCTGAATTTCGTCATCATAACAAAAGCTAAAAGATGGAAGGTGGAATATTATTGTCTTTTTTCTCAAGCCGCTGGCGGTGGAAGGCCTGTTTGGCTCTCCCATCGAAGCGACTTGGCCCGCGGCGATTTTCCCATTTTCACCAGGCGCCCCGTCCTCCTTCCCCGGTAAAAACCGTCCATTCCAGCGGCTCCGAAAAATCAGGCGTCCATAGGCGGGAACTCAACGCCGATCTGGATTCCCCCCGTCTACTGCCGCCGACCAGAGGACGATCTTGGGAAATCTCTTATCCGGCGAGCGCCGCGCGGCTGGACGAGTCGACCCGAACGCCTTACCCCTTTGGTCTTCACTGACTCGAAATGCAGTTGACCATTTCCGACAGGTCGGCCACATCCATCACGCCATTGTCATTGGCGTCGGGAATTAGAAGATTGACGGCTCTCCATTGGGGAAGCGCGAACAGCAGATCGTCCAGGTTGACATTGCCCAGCCCGGTCAGGTCGTACTCCGCCTCGCATCCGCAACTGGGCGGCGGGTTGGGTTCACAATGGCGAATGGGGTTGGGCGAATCGATATACTGGTTCTTTCCCAAGAGAAGAGTGGCGCCTGCGAAGCAAACCACCGCGCTCATATCGCGGATATTGATAAAGGTATTGGCCTCGGCGCAGTCTTGACTGCCCAGCACCGCGGTAATGCCGTCTCCGTTGAAAACAATGCCGTTAGGACTATCCATGTAACCGGATTCCATTTGGATCAGGTTGCCGAAAATATCCATGTTGATGGTGGAATTGGTGATCACCGAGCTGACCGTCATACCGGTATGGTTGTCGTCGAAAGTCGAGTCGTACACATCCACATTGCCCGAACCGATGAAAATCCCGTTGAGGGTGTTGGAAACAAAATCGCAGTTTTCCACCAGCGCGTTGCCGATATAGTCGACGAAAAACTCGATTCCGTTTCGGCCCGTGTTGGGCGGGTCTCGTGGAACCGGCCCATTGCGGGAAAAATCCGCATCGCGAATATCGCATTCCACCGTGCCGTCGATTCCAAGGCCATTGGACAAGTTGTCGGATGCGGAACCGCCGGTCATGGAGAAGACAACCGGTGTGGTCGCGTCGATTTTTATTCCTGAATCTAAATTGTTGTCGAACTGACAGTTGTTGAGTGTCAGCGTATCCGCGCTGAAGATGACCATGCCCCTGCCGAACTGAGGCGCGCAGGGATCACAGGTTCCGGTTCCATGGCCGTTGAAGCTGGTGTTGTTCGCCTGCACGGAGGATACGCCGTTCTGGGTTACCAGGCCGGCGCTCAATTGCGATCCGTCGATTTGACAATCGTTGAGAACGATTGTGGGCTGGACGCCCATGAACTCGACCACGAGAACGCCTTCATGAGAGGTGTTCGAGGTGGAAACCCGCTCCAGGGTGAGATGGGCGCCCTTGTTGACAAAGCCCCTTCCTGATGCGCTCAAGTTCTCTACCCACAAATCGGTAATCTGGATTGCCGAGCTGAGCTGGACCAACACGCCGTTGATTTCCACCGGCCGGATGCGGGTGGTCCCGATTCCGGCGCCGATGATTGTCAAATCATTGCGGCCATTGATGATCACGCTCTCATTGAAGGTGCCGGCGCCCAGGTGAATGGTGTCCAGGGGTTGGGCCGCGTTGACGGCCGTCTGAATGGAGCCGTATGGGTTGGCCTGCGAGCCGTCGCCCACGCCGCCCACGGCGACATAGATGTCCGCTCCCCAAGCGGATTCAACGGCCAAAAGACACAGGCAAAGCGCGGCGAGGCCTCCCCATTTGGGTAGCCTCCGCCTCCCGGGGCCTCGGGAACGGATCAGGGAACCGATTTTCATACTTATCCTCTCCAAACCGAGGCGCCCATTCAACTCGCGGCGGGATCGGGCCACACCGGATGCCGGGCTTCCCTGGCGGGTTCTGTTTTCCATCTGGAAGGCCTCGCGCGGGGGAGCGGTATCTCGGCGGTTGACTGCAACCGAAAAACCCAACACGGATGAACTACAATTTATTTCAGGTTGCGGCGGCGGACAAGGGGGTTCAGATCACCAAATGTCGTTTTTGAAATATTTTTTGTTCGAAAAATCGGGAAAACCCATTTTTTCGGGAAAAGTAATTTCAAAAATTAGTCATATTGAGTAAATGATGATGGGCGATACAGTTTCAAATCCGGCCTGCCGGAGTTCCTGGTCCGCTCAATCCGGGACTCCGGCCCTTGAAACCAAGTTTTGGGAGAGGCTGGCCCGGTTTCTCGAGAAGGCATCATGCCACTCCGCCAGCAGCAACAGCGCGAACAGGAGTCTTTCCCTTTTTACGCCCTGAAAAAGGTCTTCGTCGACCATGGCCGCCACATGAGCCATATCGAGGCCGGGAACCGTCCGCTGCTTGAAATAGTTTTGAACGCCCTGATGCTCCTGAAACCAGGTCCAGAGCCAGGATGCCATGGGCAGGCAAAACCCCTGCTTCTTGCGCTTGAGAATCGTATCGGGAAGCCAGTTTCGGGCGACGCGCCGCAAGGCGATCTTGCTGGTTCCCGGTTTCTGAGTCATGCGCTCTTGGGCCGAGAGGGAAATGCCCGCCTCCACCACTCGCGGGTCCAGGAACGGCGCCCGTCCCTCCAAGCTATGGGCCATGGCCATGCGGTCGAATTTGACCAATAAGTCGTCGGGCAGCCAGGTATGGATATCGGCCATGGTCGCGCGCTGGAGCGGGTCGGAAAAAAGGTTTAAACGTTTCATAAGCCGCTTCTCCCATTCGCTGGCGCCCGTGACGGGAGTAATCATCATTCGCTCGCGGTCTGCGGCGTCGGCGAGCAGGGGAAAACCCGAGGGCGTTTGCGGCGCGGGATTGTGAATAAAACGTTGAAACCCGTTCGCGGGCGCCGCGCCCGCCAACCAGTTTCGCAGCCTGGGCAGGCGCTTGGGCGCAAAATCGCGATAATAGTCGTAACCCGCGAATACTTCATCCGCGCCCTCGCCGGCCAGAACCACGGTCACCCGCTTGCGCGCCTCGCGGGACAGCCAGAAAACCGGCAGCATGGCTTGGTCGCCCACGGGCTCGTCCAGGGCCTCCGCCACCCGGGGAAGCAGGTCCATGAAACAGTTTTCCTCGAAAAGAAAGTGATGATGCCGGCTGCCAATGGCGTTGGCTACCGCGGCGGCATGTTCGCTTTCGTCATAATCTTTTTGGGGAAAACCCATGGAGAAGGTCGCGATGTCGGGTACGTTTTTTGCCGCGATCGAGGCCACGATTGCGCTATCCAAACCTCCGGAGAGGAACACGCCCACGGGCACATCCGCGACCAGCCGGGTGCGTACGGCATCCTCGATTCGGTTCATTAAGCCCTGGTCGGTGATTTCCTTGGCGGGCAGAGGCGAGGCCTGATAGTAGGTCACCCGACTTGGACGCGGCTCATCCAGACAAATTTCCAGATACTCGCCGGGGAGCACCCGGCGAATGCCCTGAAATAGAGTGCGCTCTCCGGCGACGAAATGGACGGCGAGGTATTGGTCCAGCGCAATAGGATCGACATCCAGGTCGACCCAGTCCAATGCGGCCAGGGCCGTCATATAGGAACCGAATGCAAAACGTTTGCCCCGAAACGCGTAGAAGAGCGGTTTTTCGCCGAAACGGTCGCGGGCGAGGTGCAGGCGCCGCGAACGCCGGTCCAGGATGGCGATGGCGAACATGCCGTCGATGCGTTGCAGAAGTCCCTCGATTCCCCAATGGTGATAGCCATGGGCGAGAACCTCGGTGTCGCTTTGGGTTTGAAACTCATAGCCTTCCTTTTCCAGAAGCGGACGAAGGTCGCGATAGTTGTAGATTTCGCCGTTTTGGAACGCCACGACCTCGCGCTCCCCTCCAAAGAGAGGCTGCCAGCCGTGTTCGAGATCAATTACGCTCAGACGCCGCATTCCGAGAGCAACTCCGGGCTCGGACCAGAATCCGGAGCCGTCCGGACCGCGATGCCTCATGCTCTCCACGAGGATCTCCGTCTTGCGCCTCGCTTGATTGGGGTCTTCGTGATCGATGAGTCCAAAAATGCCGCACATGGTTACCCCCGCCTATCCGCGCTCGCGTATATGGGAAAGCCATTGGATTGGAATGCCCTCATTGCGGATTATCTTTCATGGATTTACGGTCGCCGCCGGTCAACCAGGCCTCGCGAAACAAACGCGCGTATTCCCGCGCCATTTCCTCATAACTGTTGAGAAGCTCCAAAACATAGGGGCTGTTTTCGGCCATTCTGCTCCGATTCGCCCGATTCCTGATGAGCTCGGCGAGCCTCTTTCCCAAAGCGGTCGTGTCGCCGGGCGAGTAGAACAGCCCATTGATGTTTTCCTGAACCTGCTCTGAAATGCCGAACGCCGGGGTGGTGACAATGGGCAATCCGTAGGCCATGGCCTCCAGAATGACCCTGGGATAGCTTTCCAGCCTTGAGGTGCAGACAAAGATATCCGCCGCGTTGTAGTACAGCGGCGTGTCCGGCGTTTCGGGAACGATTCGGACCCGTTCTCGAATATCTTTCGGCAATTGATCCCGTTGCGAGTGAAGCTCGTCGCTGTAGAGACTGGGCCGGTCGCCGACGATGAAGGTCCTGGTTTCGCGCCCGACTTCCAAGGGCATTTCTCCCAGCGCGGCTACCAAATCCTTTTGGCCCTTTCGCTCGCAGACCGTACCCAACAGCAGCAGGCAAATCTCATCCTCGCCAATGCCTAGGCGGCGTCGCGCCCGCGCCTTGGTGTAGCGACTCGCCTCGCTTTTCAAGCGGCGCATATTGAGGCCGTTGTGAATGACGGTAAAGTTGTGGTTGCCCGCGAGCTCGCTGTAACCCTGCTTGGTGGCCTCGGCCACGAAAACCACCTTATAGGGATAGCTGAAGCATGCCAGCGCGCGCGCGGCAATGGCGTCGCCCCAATCGGAGAAATAGGTTTGCCAGGGTTCGCTTTCCCTTGGATTCCAGATGGAAGGCAGATTCAATTGCTTGGCGGCCTCGATGGCGTAGAAGGTTTGCAGGGTATTGCCGTATACCAGCTCTACGCCCCATTCCTTGATCTTGGCGGCAAAACCCGCGATCGCTCCGTTGAAATCTTCCTCGGTTCGAATGTCCGTTAAGGGATGGGGGAAGATGTGGATGGGGATATTTTCCCGTTCGTAAGCCTCTCGCAGCGGCCCGTCCTGGGGGCAGTATACGATGGGCGCGATGACCCGCGATTCGCGTAGCTTGAGGGTGAGCTCGTACTGGCTGTAGGGCGCGCCTTCCCAGTTGAGATTGAAGGCGCACATTAAGGTGGGAATGGGCTCGTGGAGCGGGGGACACAATCGACCCGGCCGGATCTCGAAGCCCTCATTCGCCAGGGAGAGGTTGGGGTTGTAAAAAGAATCGATACGGTCGCGATATTTCAATTTAAAAAATGCGGTTTCACGGGGATTGTCCGCGAAGCCGCGGGAGAAACCCTCGTGATGGTACAACCTTGCGTCGGGACAATAGACACAGCGGTAGCCGGAATCCACCAGGCGGTAGCAATAATCTACATCGTTATAGGCCACGGCAAAGTTTTTGGCGTCAAACCCGTTCATGGCCAAGAAAAGCGAGCGCGGGGTGAGCATGCAAGCCGCGGTGACTGCGGAGTAATTGCGTCCAGAAGAAACATAACCGAGGTAGCCATGATGCCAGGTGGGGTTCAGCTTGAAGGCGGGGCCCGCCAATCCGTGATAGTAACCATGCACGATGCCCGCGTGCTGAATGCGGCCGTCCGGATACAGAAGCCGCGCGCCGACCGCGCCAACCCCCTCGATCTGGGCGTATCCCATCATTTGGCTGAGCCAGTCCGCCTCGATGACCTCGGTGTCATTATTGAGAAAAAGCAGGTAATCGCTGTCTACGGAGGCGGCGGCCTCGTTGTTGATATGGGCGAAATTGAAGGTTCCTCCAGGATTGCTGATTTTCTGAACCGGGTGGGGCTGGCGCTTTAGAAAGGAGAGAGTCGCCGGATCGTCGCTCTCGTTGTCCACGATGAGCACCCGAAAGTTGCGGTAGGTGGTTTTTTCCAGCGAGGAAAGGCAGCGGCCGAGAATTTCCATTTGGTTTTTCGTGGGAATGATGATGGTCACGGAGGGACCATCGTGGCCGAATTTAGGCGTGAAGATCCCCACGTTCGCATCCGAGGCCCATTGCGGGTGGATGGCTTTCGCCTCGATTCCCCTTCTGTCGAGCGCCGCCTGAACCGCTTTTTGGCCGGCCAGGATGCTGGTCGGCTTTTCATCCGCCGAGGCGGCCGTGGAACCCGGAAGCACGCGCCAATGGTAGAGCACTTTAGGTATGTGGCCCACCTGGCGTGCGCGTTCGGTGGCTCTCAAGGCCAGGTCGAAATCCTGGGAGCCCTCAAACCCTACCCTTGTTCCGCCGATCTCTTCAAAAAGCGTCCGCCGTAAACAGAATGCATGGCTGAAGTACATGTAGGAGAGCAACAGCTCCGGCGACCAGTCCGGCTTGAATTGCGGGTCGAACCGCCGCCCCTCGGGCTGAATTTTGTCGTCGTCGGAATAAACCACATCGGCCCGCGGGTTTTGGTCCAGATAGAGAACCATCTCCGCGAGAGCGTCCGGGGTGAGCTCGTCATCTTGGTCCAGAAGCACGATAAATTCGCCCCGCGCCAACTCGGCCGCGCTATTCGTGGCCCGGCTGATTCCCCCATT
>JBGTRP010000130.1:0-12098 GCA_041940685.1 Acanthopleuribacteraceae bacterium | reverse complement strand
GATATCGAAGGAAATCGTGGTCACCGCCAGAAACACGTCTTGCCCGGTCAGGCCCGGCTCACGGCTCATGCTCTCGAGAAAGTTGACAACCGCACCATGGCTCACGGCCACGCCCTTGGGCTTGCCCGTGGAACCCGAGGTATAGATGACATAGGCAGTGGCATCCGGATCCCCTGGCGCGCTTACCCTCCCAACCGCGGGGACCGGGTCCGCACCGGATTCCGCGCGCCATTCCAGGAGCCCGGTTTCCCCCGGCGCGGCGGGGGGGCCGGTCCGGTCGGTCACCAGGAGGACGGCGCGCGAATCCTGGAATATGAGCGCACGGCGCTCCGCGGGATGCGCCGGGTCCAGGGGAATATAGGCGGCCCCCGCCTTCCATACGCCGAGCAAGGCCTCCAGCAGCAGTTGCGTCCGGCGGCAACAAACAGCGACCAACGCACCCGCGCCTACGCCTCTCCCCCGAAGCTGGCCGGCCAGCAGATCCGCGCGTTGGTTCAAGGCCTGGTAGCTGAGATGTCGGTCGCCAAAAACCAGCGCCACCCGTTCCGGGGTTTCGGCCATGGCGCGCTCGAAAAGGGTATGAACGCCGGTTTTCCGGTAGGGCGCCGCGGTGGCGTTCCAGGCGACCAACAGTTGCTCGGCCTCCGCGCTGTCGAACAGGGGAAGATCCGCCGCCGCCCGGTCGGGATCGGCGACCGCTTGGCGCAATAGATGGTGGAAATGGCGGGCCATCCGTTGGGCGGTGGTTTCGTCGAATAGGTCCGAATTGTACTCCAGGAAACCCGCGAGCCCATCCGTTCTCGCCTCCACCACGAGGGTCAAATCGAACTTGGCCGTAACAGAACCGCCCATCCCGAGGTGTTCGACGGTCAGACCCGGCAGGCCCGCATTGCCGGAAGGCGCATTTTCAAACATGAACATGACCTGGAAGAGCGGCGAATGGCTGAGATTGCGCTCCGGCTGCAGGGCTTCCACCACCTGATCGAAGGGAACCTCCTGATGGGTGAACGCATCCAGCGCCATGACCCGCGTGCGTTCCAAAAGCGCCAAAAAGCTAGGAGAACCCTGCCCGGGATGGCCGGACACGTCGTTGCGCAACACCAGGGTATTGGCAAAAAAGCCGATGAGGTTCTCGATCGAGCCATGGCTCCGGTTGGCGATGGGGATCCCGATACAAACATCATCCTGACCGCTATAGCGGGAAAGAAGCAGGGCCCAAGCGGCCTGAAGGCACATGAACAGGGTAGCGCCCGACCGTTCCTGAAGCTCGGCCAGGGGTAGGTTCAGGTGCGCGGCAAAAGGAATCGGCAGGCGGCCGCCCCGGAAGGTTTGCAAGGGGGGACGGGGCCTGTCGGTGGGCAATTGCAAGACACGGGGGACCCCGGCGAGTTGGGTTTTCCAATAGCCGAGAGAGGATGCGAGCCGCTCGCCGCGGGACCATTCTCGCTGCCAGGCCGCGTAATCCGCGTACTGAAGCGGCAGTTCCGGAAGTTGCGCGCGTCTGTTTCGGCAATCGGCGCTGTAGAGATGAATCCATTCCCGAACCAGCACGCCAAGGGACCAACCATCGGAGATGATGTGATGCATGGTGATCAGAACCACATGCCTCTCCCTTTCCAGGCGCAGCAGCTTGACCCGCAGCACGGGACCGCTTTCCAGGTCGAAGGGGCGATGCGCCTCGTTCGCGGCCAACCGCCGTGTGGCCGCCATTCCTTCACGGAATGGAAGCGGGCCCAGATCCACCAGCGCAAGGGTCATGGGGCTGGCAGGGGAAATGCGCTGCACGGGGGTTCCCTTGCGGTTGGGGAAACGGGTCCGCAGCGTTTCGTGGCGCTCCACCAGCGCGGTCAGGCTCCGTTCCAGGCCGCCCACATCCAAATTGCCGGAGAGGCTCAGCGAGGCCGGGATGTGATAGGCGGCGCCGGCACCCTCCAATTGCTGCAGGAACCACAAGCGCTGTTGCGGGAAGGAAAGGGGAAGCGGCTGGTCGCGCGGGACGAGAGGAATGGCCGGCCTCGCTTCCCGCCCGCTCTCGATGGCCGCATCGATTCGGCGGCAAAGCGAGGCAAGGGTAGGCGCCTCGAAAATATCGCGAGGTGAAATTTCCACGGCAAACACATCGCGGATTCTGGAAACCAACCTCGTGGCCAGCAGGGAATGGCCTCCCAAGGCAAAAAAGTTGGATCGCACTCCGACTCTCGCCAGGCCCAAAAGCTCGCACCATATCGCGGCGAGGGTTTGCTCTTTCCAGGTTCGGGGCGGGATGAAGCTGTCTTCCAAACCAAGCTCGGCGAGGTCCCGACCGGCGAGCGCGCGGCGGTCCACCTTGCCATTGGCCGTCAGGGGCAAGGCATCCAGAAAAACAAGGATATTGGGAATCATGAATTCGGGCAGCCGGTCCTCGAGAAAAGCGCGCGCTTCCTGCTTCAGCTCCTCTCGGTCTTTCCCCTCGGCCGCATCATGGACCAGGTAGGCGACAAGGCTATCCTCTCCGGATGGCAGGGTCCGGACCGCCACGGCCGCCTCGCGAATGGGCCCATGCTCGGCCAATACCGCTTCGATTTCTCCCAATTCAACGCGGAACCCCCGCAGCTTGATCTGGTGGTCGATGCGGCCCTCATAACGAATGCCACCATCAACGGTGAATCGGGTCAGGTCCCCGGTTCGGTAAAGCCTTGCCCCAATTCCATCTGAAAAGGCGTCGGGCACAAAAGAAGACGCCGTTAAATCCGGACGCGCGAGGTACCCGCGCGCCAAATTAACGCCGCCGATAAACAACTCGCCCGCGACGCCCGTGGGCAGGGGCCGCTGATAGCGGTCCAGAATGTAGATTTGCGTATTGGCAATGGGTTTGCCGATGGGGATGTTCTGAAACGCCTCGTCCCGCGCACAGGCGTGGTGGGTCACATCGATGGCCGCCTCCGTGGGCCCGTAAAGATTGTGCAACGCAATTGCGCTGTTTTGTCCGAAACGGTCGAAGAAAAGATCCCGCAGATCTCCTGTCAACGCTTCTCCACTACAGAAAACCCGCTTCAACCCGGTGGGTTGGCCTCGCGAGGCCGCCAGAAAGGCGCGCAGCATACTCGGCACGAAATGGAGGCTGGTGATGGCCCGTTGCTCCATAATTTTGGAGAGATAGGCCGGATCGCCATGGAGGTCGGGCCGGGCCACTTCCAGGCAGGCGCCCACCACCAGGGGCCAAAAGAATTCCCAGGCCGAAACATCGAAGCTGAAGGGAGTCTTTTGCAGGACCCGGTCCCCGGCGGTCAGCTCATAGGCCCGTTGCATCCACCAGATGCGGTTGCAGAGGGCGCGGTGGCGGTTCATTACGCCCTTGGGTTTGCCCGTGGAGCCGGAGGTATAGATCAGGTAAATCAAATGCTCGGGTCCGGGACGACGCGCCTCGCGGGCGGAAGCCTCCGGCCGGCTGGTGATCCGTCCACCGGTTGTCAAGCCCACCGAAACCGCCTCACTCGCCGGCAAAGCGGGAAGGTTTTCGTCGCCAATACAAACCCGGGGTTGCGCATCGGCAAGCATGAACGCCAGCCGTTCCCGGGGGTAATCCGGCTCCATGGGCATATAGGCGCCGCCCGCTTTGAGAATGCCGTACAGGCTCACCACCATTTCCAGGGAGCGTTTCATGTAAACGCCCACGAAACCATCCGGCCCGATGCCCATGGAAGCCAATTGGCCGGCCAACCGGTTGGCGCAACGCTCCAACGCGCCGTAGGTCAGCATCCGATCCTCAAAAACCAGGGCGACCCGTTCCGGCGCCCTGATCGCCCAATCCTCGAAAAGCTGGTGCAAGCCTTTCTCAGCGGGGAATTCGGCATCCGTTCGGTTCCAATCGATCAGGATCCGCGCCCTTTCGGCATCATCCAGGAGCGGCAACTGGAACACGCGGCGCTCGGGTTCGGCCAGAATCGAGGCCAAGAGTTGGTGGAAATGATGCGACAAACGGGCAATGGTTTCGCGCTCGAACAAGTCGCTGTTGTATTCGAAGACGCCGTGAAGCCCTGCCGGGTCATCCTGAAGGGACAGGGTCAAATCGAACTTCGCGGTTTTCACCTCGCCGCTCAAGGGTTCGATTAGAAGATGGGGTGGGTTGACGACGCCCAGGGGCGCGTTTTGCAGAACCAGCATCGCCTGGAACAGGGGCGAATGGCTGAGGTTGCGGTTGGGCTGTAGAGCCTCCACCAACAGCTCAACAGGCAGGTCCTGATGCGCATAAGCATCCAGCGCGCTTTGACGGGTTCGCGCCAATAGCTCCGCGAAGCCGGGGTTGTCGCTTAGATCGGCCCGCAGCACCAGGGTATTGACAAAGAACCCCACCAGGTTTTCCACCTCCGCAATATTGCGGTTGGCGATTGGGGTTCCCATACAGACATCTTCCTGGCCGCTATAGCGCGCGAGCAGAACGGAAAACGCTGCCTGGAGCGACATGAACAGGGTAGCGCCCTTACCCGCGCTCAGGGACCGCAAGTCACGGCTGGTTTCCGGGGAAAGCCGGATGGCCAGCCGACTTCCGCGAAAGGTTTGCCGCGACGGACGCGGCCGGTCGAGCGGCAGATGCAGCAACGGGGGCGCGCCTGCCAGGACCGCCTTCCAAAATCGCGCATGGTTTTCCAGAACCTCGCCACGCAGCCAGGATTGTTGCCAGGCTGAAAAGTCAGCGTACTGAATGGGCAGAACGGGCAGGGCTGCCGGCTCCCCAAGGAGACGTTCCCGGTAAAGGGCCACCCAGTCGCGCACCAGCACGCCCAGGGACCAGCCATCGGAAATGATATGGTGCATGGAAATCAGGAGCAGGTGTTCTTCCCGCCGCACACGCAACAGCAGGGCGCGGAATAGCGGTCCCAACGCGAGATCGAATGCCCGGGCCGAATCTACCTGGGACAATAGCCGGCCTTCCCGCTCCGGCGCCGGGCATCCGGAAAGATCGGCCAGCCCGAGACGCCCTGGAAAAGATGGCGCCACGCATTGGTATGGTTGGCCGCCGCGGGCGGGGAAACTGGTTCGCAAGGTTTCGTGGCGCGCAACCAGGCGGTCAAAAGCCCAACCTAGGGAAGGCGCGTCCAAAGGACCGGATAGACGCAGGGTCAGGGGAATGTTGTAGGTGGCGGCGGAACCCTCCAAGCGGTCGAGGAACCAGAGACGGGTTTGGGAGAAGGAAAGCGAAAAGACCGCGTCTCCATCGGCTTTTCGGGGAAGTGCGAGCGGGGGAGGAACCGTCTCGGGCTTGCCGCCCCAACGGGCCTCGCGCCGCAATTCGTCCATCACTTCCGCCCAACCCGCGAGGGTTGGCAGCTCGAACAGCCGGGCCATGGGAACATCCACGGCGAAGGTTTGGCGCAAGCGCGAAAGCACCCGGGTCACCAATAGAGAATGGCCTCCCAGCTCGAAAAAATTCTGGTTCGCGCCGACCGGATGGTCGAGGGCAAGGACCTCCCGCCAAATCTCGCCGAGGAGCTCTTCGGTCGGGGTTCGCGGCGCTTGAAAGCGGTTCCCCCCGCCCTTCTGGGAAGGCGCGGGCAGGGCCTTGCGGTCGAGCTTTCCGCTCGCGGTTTTGGGTAGGCTTTCCAGGGTGACGTAAACCGAGGGCGTCATATAATCCGGCAGCCTGGACCCCAGGAAGCGGCGCAGAGCCCGGCCATCCAAACCCGCGCCGGCATCTTTCCGCTCGGGATCGAGGACGATATAGGCGACCAGAATCCCCTCGCCGGGTTGGTCTTCCCGAACGAGAACCACGCAATCCCGGATGCCGGGATGTCCGGCCAGGGCCGTCTCGATCTCGCCGAGCTCGATGCGGAACCCGCGAAGCTTGACCTGAAAATCCAAACGGCCCATGAATTCGATGGCGCCATCGGCCAGATAGCGGACAGCATCGCCCGTACGGTACAGGCGGGAGCCGGGAAAGACCTCATCCGCGTTGGCGCAAAAAGGATCGGGAACAAATGAGAGGGCGGTCAAATCGGGACGGCCGAGGTAGCCGCGGGCGAGGGGAACGCCACCTATATGCTGCTCGCCGGTCACGCCGATAGGGGTTGGTTGCCGCCGCGCGTCCAAGATCAGCAGCCGGGAATTGGCGATCGGCCGGCCAATGGGAACCACGGGATCTCTACCCTCGGCTAGGCCACAGACATGGTGACTGACCTCGACTGCCGCCTCCGTGGGCCCGTAAAGGTTGTGCAGCCCGGGCGCCGGTCTATCGCCGAACCAGTTGTAGTACCGCCGCTCGAGATCGAAGGAAAGCGCTTCTCCGCTGCAAAAGACGGCCCTTACGCGAGACAGGCCGGCCGGAGAGGTTTGCGCCAAATAGGCGCGCAACAGACTGGGAACGAAATGAAGAATCGTGATGTAGCGGGAAACCACCACGCCTTCGAGGTAAAGCGGGTCGCCGTGCAGATTGGGGAGCGCGACAACCAGCGCCGCGCCCGAGGTCAGGGGCCAGAAAAACTCCCAGGCGGACACATCGAAACTAAAGGGCGTTTTCTGCAGAACGCGATCGTCATGGACAGGGCCCCGCACCTGCCGCCCCAGGGAAATATGGTTGCTCAGGCTTCGGTGGCGGTTCATCACGCCCTTGGGTTTGCCGGTGGAGCCGGAGGTGTAAATCACGTAAATCAGGCTATCGGGCGTGACTGTTGAGGGAGACGGCGCCTCATTTCCAGCCGCGCCTCCCCGCACCCGGCCATGGCAATCCAAATGAACCGGGGTCCCCTGAAAAAAGGAGAGCGGGCCCGAGTTCTGGTGAGCAAGGCAAACGGACATGCCGGCATCCGCGGCCATGAACGCCAGGCGTTCCTCGGGGTAGTCCGGCTCCAGGGGGAGATAGGCGCCTCCCGCCTTGAGGATGCCATACAGGCCGATCACCATTTCCAAGGAACGCCGCATGCAGAGGCCTACCACGCAATCCGGACCCACGCCCAAGGACGCCAGGCGCCGCGCCAAGGCCTGAACCCGGGCGTTCATCTCTCCATAGCCGAGGGTCTGGTTTTCGAAAATAAGCGCCGTGCGATCCGGGTGGCGGGCGGCCATGGCCTCGAACCGCTGATGCAAGCAGGTAGGCGCAAAATCCGCGGCCGTGGCGTTCCAGGTCCGCAGGGCTTGCTCGCGTTCCGCCTCGGTCAAAAGCGAAATGGTTCCCATCGGCTGCTCGGGATCCGCCAGAAAATGCTCCAAAACCGTTCGGAAATGCCCAAAGATGCGGCCGATTCCCGCCTTGCTGAAATGACGGCAATCGTAAATGACCGATAGGGACAAGGTCTCACCGGAAAAGGCATTGAGGGTAAGGGCGTAATTGGTTTGTTCGCGGACCCGTACATCATCGATGCGAAGGTCGCCCTCCCCGGTTCCCAGCGAGACCGGATAGTTTTCAAAAACCAGAATACCCTGGAAAAGGGGCTGGCCGCGCGCCACCTCGCTCCACTCCCCTATCCTGACCAAGGGCGCGTACGCGTATTGATCGCGCAGGGCCTGCCGGTTTTGCAAATCGGCCAGCCAAGGCAGGGGCGAGGCCTCGTCAGAAACCCGCACACGCACCGGGAGCGTGTTGATGAACACGCCAATCATGCTTTCCGAACCGGGTAGGGTCGCGGGCCGGCCGGAGACCGTGGCGCCGAAGACCACATCCTCTTCTCCGCCATAGCGGCTGAGGAGAAGGGACCAAACGCCCTGCACGAAGGTATTGACCGTCAGCCGGCGCCCGCGCGCCAGGGTCTGAAGCCGCCGCGAGAATTCGGGGGAGAAATGGAGCGTTTCCCGCCGGTGGCGAATGGGATCTTGATCCTGTCTCGTCTGGCGGTCCGTGCCGGGGTCGTGGGGCAGTGGCGACGGCGCCCGAAAGCCGCGCAATTCCTCGCGCCAAAACGCTTCCGCCTCTTCCAAGGGCTGATCCTGCAACCAGGCGATGTAATCCCGGAAGGGGCGCACATGATCCAGATGCGGTTGCTTGTTCTGGATCAGGCCCGTGTAGCGGGTGAAAACTTCCGCAAATACATTGGTAAGCGACCAGCCGTCGAACAGCAAATGATGGAAACTCAAAACGAATTGAAATTCGCCCTCGGCGAGTGTGAACAAGGCAAAGCGGATCAAGGGCGCGCGGTCGGCGCCGAAACCCAGCCGCCGATCCTCCCTCAGGAAAGACTCCAAACGCCGTTGCCGTTCCTCGTCCGGTAGCTCGCCCCAGCGCTCCAGGGTCCAGGGCAGGGCGATTCCAGGGCGAACCATTTGCAGCGGCGAGGCCAAATCCCGGAAATGGAAGGAAGTGCGCAACAGCGCATGGCGCTCGCCAGCGGCTTGCCAGGCGCGCCGGAAGCTCGTCACGTCCAAGCCGCCATGGATCGTGCAGCTCAATTGATTGAAATAGGGATCGGCTTCCTGCTCCAGTAGGCTATGAAAGAGAATGCCCTGCTGCATGGGCGAAAGCGGGTAGAGATCCTCGATTTTGCCCTCATCGGGAACCAACCGGTCCAGGCTCGCCTGATCCAATTTGGCGAGCGGAAAATCCGATGGCGTGGGGCCGCCCGCGGCCGGAGACCCGCAATGATCGATGATGCGCCGCAATTCCTCCAAATAATCTGCCGCCAAGGCCTCGATGGTGGCCCGGCGATGGATGCGCTTGCCGTAGACCCACTTGACCTGAAGCCGGCCCGAGGAAATCGAGGCGCTGATTTCCAACAAATGGTTGCGCCTCTCGCCGAGGGCTTGGGTTGGACCGGGATATTCATCGGCGGGCTCAAGCATGGCGGAATCCGCCAAAACCCCATCCAACCGCCCGAGATAATTGAACAGAATATCGGAGCCCGGGAAAGAGGCCAAGGGCCGTGAGCCCAGGTAACGAAGCGCGCCGAAGCCCACGCCTCGATGCGGAATTCCCCGCAATTGTTCCTTGACCGATTTCAACAGGGCGCCCGGATCACTCTCCCCTTCCACCCGCAGAACCACGGGGTAAATGGTGGTGAACCAACCCAGGGTCCTGGATAAATCTACATCCTCGAAAAGCGGCTCCCGCCCATGGCCTTCCATATCCACGGCCAGAGATCGTTTCCCGCTCCAACGGGTCAGGGCTCTCACCAGGCCGGCCAACAGCACGTCGTTCATTTGCGTGTTATAGGCTTGATGGGTATCCCGCAGCAGGGCGGCGGTTTCCTCGGCGCTCAGCGCCAGGGAAACGACGGCCGCGGCGCCCGCGCTATTGTCTTGGTCGGCGCTTGGGCGCCCGTCTTCGAGGGTCACGAGGTCCATGGGCAATCCAAGGCAGGTTTCGCGAATCGTTTCCTGCTTCCGCCAATACCGCAAATCCGCGTTGAGCGCATCGGAATGCGCCCATTCCTCCATCCGGTAGGCCCACTCCTTGAACGAGGTGGTTTTTGGGGGAAGCTCGGGGCGCGCCCCGGCTTCCAACTGGCGGTAAAGGCCGTGGAGGTCCTCCAGCAGAATGCGCCAGGAAACGCCGTCCACCGCGAGATGATGAACCACGATCAGCAATCGGTTTTCCGCGCCGAGTTGAAAGAGGACCACCCGCCAAAGCGGGCCCTTGGCTAGGTGAAGGCTCGCCTGCGCCAGGCTCGCGGTTTCCTCCAAGACCCGTTGCCGCGAGGATTCGGGGAAGCTGGTCAGGCAACAAATCAGAAAGGGGTCCCTTCCGTCGGGAGGCTGGTTGACCTGACGCCAGCCGGCATCGCGGTCGAAACGCAGGCGCAGCGCGTCGTGATGGCTCTCCATTTCCCTCAGGGCTTGCGCCAGCCACTCCGGATTCACCGCGGGGGATAGCTTGAACAGCAGGGCTTGGTTGAAATGGTCGGGCTGCTTTCTGTTTTGTGCGAAGAACCAATGCTGGACGGGCGTCAGGGGCAGGGATCCGGTCACCAAGCCCTGTTGCGCCCGAACCGCGGTGGCCGATCCCAGATGAGGCACCAGGCCGGCGATTGTCTGATGATCGAAGACCTGTTTCGGCGTGAATGCCAACCCTTTTTCCCTGGCCCGGGAAACGACCTGAAGGCTGATGATCGAATCGCCGCCCAATTCGAAAAAATTATCGTGGACGCCCACCCGCTCCCGGCCCAAAACTCCGGCCCAAATGCGGGTGAGGATTTCCTCGCTCGGGTTGCGCGGCGGCGTATAGCCAGCCGAGTCGGCCGCCTGGACGGCGAGCGCGGGGAGCGCCTTGCGGTTGACCTTGCCGCTGGCGGTCATGGGCAATTTCGCGAGGACCAAAAAGGCGGAGGGAACCATGTAATGGGGCAGGCTGGCTGCCAGGAAACCACGCAACTCCCGGCCGTCCTCCTGGGTTACATGAGCGGCGTCTCCCTCCGGGGTCGGTCGGCCCGCGCCGCGCGACCACACCAAATAGGCCGCCAATTGCCGCCGCGCCCCCTCCCGCGCGACCACCACGGCCTGGCTCACCCTGGGATGGCGGGCCAGAACCGCCTCGATCTCGCCCAACTCGATGCGGAAACCACGCAGCTTCACCTGATGATCCAACCGGCCCAGGAATTCAATTTCACCATCGGCCCGGAAGCGCGCGGCATCGCGGGTCCTGTACAGACGCGCGTGCCGGAAAGCCGCCGCCCCGGGCCGCGGGAAAGGATTGGGAACAAAGCTCTCGGCCGTCAATCCGGGCCGGCCCAAATATCCTCGGGCAAGATTGACGCCCCCGATCCACAGTTCGCCGGAAACGCCCTGGGGAACGGGCCGCATCTGGCGGTCCGTAATATAGATTCGGGTGTTGGCCATCGGCCTTCCAATCGGTACGGCCCGGTTCCTTGGCGATCCGGGTTCACAGCGATGGTAGGTCACATCGATGGCGGCTTCCGTGGGTCCGTAGAGATTGTGGAGCCGAGGCGCGCGCTCGCCGCCCATGCGGGCAAAAAACAGTTCGAGATGCTCCCGCGTCAAGGCCTCTCCGCTGCTGAACACCCGGCGCAACCCCGGGAAATAGCCCGCGCTCCCACTATCGAGAAAAGCGCGCAGCATGCTCGGCACAAAGTGGAGCGTGGTCACCCGTTTGCGGCCAATCACCCCGGCAAGGTACTCGGGATCGCCATGCAGATCCGGTTGGGCAATTACCAGCCGTGCTCCGGTAATCAACGGCCACCAAAACTCCCAGCCGGAAACATCAAAATGGTAGGGCGTTTTTTGTAAAACCCGGTCACGGGGCCTCAAGCCATACATGTGCTGCATCCAGTAAAGCCGGTTACCGAGCGCGCCATGGGTGTTCATCACGCCCTTCGGCCGGCCCGTGGAGCCGGATGTATAAATCATGTAGATCAAGTGGTCTGGATGCGATTGACCCCGGCGTCCGATTGGGGTCTCAACCCATCGCGAGGCCCGCGCCTCCAGGGTGAGCCGCGTCCCCGGCAGATCCGGAGAAGGCGACACATCCGCGTGGGTCAACCAAAGGGGCGCGCCCGCGTCGGTCATCATCAGGGCGAGGCGACGGGGCGGATCGGAGGGCTCCAGCGGCACATAGGCGGCGCCGGACTTGAGCACCCCCAACAGGCCGATTACCATTTCGATCGAACGGCGGAAGCAGAGCGCCACGAAAACTTCCGGGCCAATGCCCAGACCGGAGAGACGGTGGGCCAATGCCTCCGCGGCCCGGTTCAACTCCCGGTATGTCAGCACACGGCTGCCGAATTCCAAGGCCACCACATCCGGCCAACCCGCGGCCCGGGACTCGAACCATTGATGGATGCATCGGCGAATCGGGTAAGCCGCATCCGTGTCATTCCACTCGTCCAAAACCTGCTTGCGCTCCCATGGGGTCAGGGGCGAAAGCGTGGCAAGCGTCCGTTGCGGTTCGGCCGCCAAGCCCTCCAAAAGCGTTTGGAAATGGCCTAACAACCTCTGGATCGCGCTCCCGCTGAATCGGTTGGGATCGTAGCCGGCAACCACCAGCAAAACCGCGCTCTTTGACGCGACCAGGGTCAATGGATAGTTGGTGCGCTCCACGAAACGAACCTGGCCTATCCGGAACCCGCCGCCTTCCCGAACGCCTTGGTCCACCGGATAATTCTCAAAAATGACCAGGCTCTCGAACAGGTCCGAACCCCGGGGGACCTCGCTCCATTCGCCGATCTTGCGCAGGGGCGTGT
>JBGTRP010000129.1:0-12151 GCA_041940685.1 Acanthopleuribacteraceae bacterium | reverse complement strand
CTTGGGGTTGGTCTTCGCGCGGTAGCGCAACTGATGGGCGGAGAAGGGGATCAGCTTGCAGACGCTGGTCAACAGGAAAATGCCTTTCTGTTTGAGCAGGGTGTTGCCGTCCCAACTGGGATCCAGCGGCTTGACCTTGGATTGAAAGTGTTTCTTATAAAAGGGTGCGAAGATGCTCATGCGCACGATCCAGTGGGTCCACATTTTACGGACGCCCATGATTTCCCATGCGGACTTGCCTTTTTTCTTGAGCTCGTTCGCCCTGCGCTTCACCTTGACAGGGTCGAGCATCAGGGGTTCTACAATATCCTTGAGGTAAAAAATGCTTTTTTGAGCCAGCAGTTGATCCTGAGTCCATTCAGGGTTTACCTCGCTGAGAGCCATTTCATCTTGCTGAAAGATTTGTTCTACCGTCATTTTATAACCTTCCTTTGGAAAATTTCGATGGCGTGAGAGTGTTTCCTCAACCGGAGCCGATTGGACTCAAAAATGACGGATCATCATTTGTTATGAATTGCCATTTTTTATCCATTCACCTCTAAAGAGGAATTCTACCCTCCTTTTTTTAGGTATTTCAAGGAAAACATGCATTTTTTTTAGATTTTGTTACGTTTTTCAATATTTGTTGACACATGGACCCCTGAAACGCGTTTATAAAGTGGGTGGGAAAAAGAGGTGGAGACCTCAGGTTGGCGTAACCATGTTTCCCCTTTCGAATGTGCGTGTTTTCTGAAAAACTTGCCGACATTGCCGGCCAAGGACTCCAGGGCTATTCCGTGTAGGCTCTCACCCAATTTCTCTCGTCTACCCTCAGGGTGAAGCATTGGTCAAACTGTCCGCAGAAGGGCCGGCCCCCGCTTCGGCGCTCGCGTCAATTGGGGCAAAATTTTACAGTTTAAAAAAGCCACATTTTAGAAAACTATGGCCTGGCCAGCCCTCCTGGGTTGGCGTGTTTCGGACCTGAAACCTGAACTGATTCAAGGAATCCGCGTTGGGGTCCCTACAAACCTCCACATCTGCTTATTCCCTATTCTCTTTCTACGTATGCTTATTACCTATTCTTCAAAATTCTTGTAATTCTCCTATAGCCTTTTTCGTTTTTCAATATTTTTTTGATATTTTGTTTTTGAAATTTGACTCGGACGAGCGCCCGTGGACGTCTTCCCCCGCGCCTGGGTCTTTTCGTTCGCGGTTGTCAGTTTGCCGCTAACGTGCTCCTGTCGAATCCTCGCGGGGGCTCGTTCCAGATGGGTCAGCGGGTGTTTTCCCCGCCGCATGGGTAAGCAAGTTTTCGCCGAACCGGGGAGTGACGGAGAGGCGCGCTGTACGGCCCATGCATTCCTCTGATAAGATGAAGCCTTTTGAAATCGGGTTTCCCGCCCCTCGCGGGCCCCGGCTTTTTCCTTCAAAACGGAGTGTTGCATTGGATTCTCAGGATATATTGGATCAATACGTGACCAATCGAGACGGGCAGGTTTTCGCCATCAAGAACCTGCCGGGCATGGTGGGCGCCGTGATGGCGCGTTACAGCCGCGCGGCCACGGGTTTGCGGGAAACCTTGCTGCGGGAGTTTGTCAAGGAAGACCAACTGAACCCGCAAAAGGCGGCCTCCCTGATTGAAAGGGTCCTCATCGAATACGGCGATGATTCCGTGGGTGAGTTGGAGGGCGCCCATCTCTCATTTGAAAATATTTCCATGCTGGCGACCAAGGTAATTGAGCATCGCCGTATCGGCGGCTCTCCCATCGAACAATCGACCCGCTATGTGCGCTATGATTTTCGCGACCCGCAAACCGGTTATCATTACCACCACCCGCGCGCATTGGCGGAAGAACCCGCTGCCTCGAAGTTCCGCGAGCATATGGATGGCATTTTCGATGCTTACGCGACCATGTGGACGCCGCTGGTCTCTTTTTTGGAAAAGCGCAAGCCCCTGGAAGCGGTGGTTTACGATCTGGGCGACGGCCCCAAGCGTTTGGCCGAAATGTCCACGCCGCGCAAGCGCTCGGCGTTCCGGCGCACCTATAAAAACGATATCAAAACCAAGGCCTGCGATATTTTGCGCGCCTTCCTGCCCCTGGCCACCAAGGCCAACGTGGGTTTGTTCGGCAACGGCAGGTACTTTCAATACCTGATCTCGAAAATGTGGACCTCCAAGCTGGTGGAGGCCAATCGCCTGGGCGACCTTGCCCTTGGCGAGCTCAACAAGCTGATTCCGCACTATGTCAAACGGGCCCAGAAACTGGATTACCTCGATAAGAACCACACCGCGATGAAAAACATCGCCGACCGATTCTTTCCGGATATGGACTCGGCCGGGGATGATGGCATCCTGCTCATCGAACCGGATCACGATTTTCTAGCCGCCCGATTGGGGGAGGGGAGACCCGAACCTGGGCAGGTGCGAGAAGCACTCGTTGCCGAGGAGAATCTGAGCTTCCTCGCTTCCCTGTTATACAGTTTCGTGCGCGGCTCTTTCCTCGAAATACGACAACGGCTCAAGCGGCTTTCAGACCAAGAGCGCCAAGAAATTCTGAATGCCTACTACGGTGAAAGGCTCACGCGGCGCGACCGGCCCGAACGCGGCATCGAACACGGTTACCCCTACACCTTTGACCTGGTTACGGAGTGGGCGGTCTATAAGGATCTGATGCGCCATCGCATGGGCACCGTGCAGGTGCAGCCCATGGCCCCGGACCTGGGTTTTGAAATGCCCCCCGAGATCGAAGAGGCCGGTTTGCGGGAGAACGCTCTCACTGCTATAGCTCATGCCGAGAATCTCTTCGAGCATCTCAGCCGCAACCATCCCGAGGAACAGGAGTACGCCTTGCTTCAGGGCCACAAGATCCGTTGGCTGCTGGGCATGAACGACCGTGCGCTCATGCATATGCTGGAACTGCGGACCACACCCCAAGGTCATGTCAATTATCGTCGCGCCTGCCAGGAACTGCACCGCCTTGCGGCGAGTCGGTTCCCAGAGCGGGCGCGTCAGATGCGCTTCGTCAACCACGAGGAAAGCTACTGGGCGCGGGAGGCGTCGGAAGCCCGCCAGCGGGTTAAAGAGGAAAAATTGAACAAGGGCTAAGGCTGCTCAGGGGGAACCCTAGCGGGGCCAAGCCCCAGCCGGGGGCGCCCAGCCGGGGGCGCCCAGCCGGGGGCACCCAGCCCATCAAGGCTTGTAGTTTCCGGTTGCGCGGCCCCACGCAACAAGCTCCAGGCTTCAAGCCATAAATTGGATATACTTTGGCCCCCGCTTGCGGTTTGTGTCTTGACGCTTGCAACTGTCGCCTTGGCGTTCGAAAAACACCACACTAAATGAAAGATTCTCACCGCCAAGGCGACTAGAGGACCCGTTTCAGGGTGTCGATAAAGCGATCGGCGTCGTTGGCGTCATTATAGAGATGGGGCGCCACCCGTATGGCGTCGCCGCGCACGCTCACATAGACATCCTCTTCCGCGAGGGTTGCGGCGAGGTCGCGCGGAAGCTTGTCTGGATACCGCAGCCCAACCAAATGGCCCGCGCGGTATTTTTTGGGGATGGTTTGGAAACCCAACGACTCGACCCGGTCGATCAATCGCTGATTGTAGGCGGAAAGCGTGGCCGCGATATTGTGGACGCCCCAGGCGAGGATCTGCCTGATAGCCGCCTCAGCCATGGGCAACAAAATAAAGTTTGAACGTTCCCCCACATCGAATCGCCGGGCGTCCCGAACCATATCTTCCGTGTAATTCACCAGCCCCGCAAAATCTTCGCTACCCGCGCGCGTGATCCAGTTGCGCTCCAGGGGAAGCCCCTCCTGATAGGCCGGAGCCGCATACAAGAAGCCCAGGCTGTAGGGCCCCAACAACCACTTGTATCCGGCCGCAACCGCGAAAGCGGGTTGAACCGCCTCCAGATTCAGTGGCATGGCGCCCAGGGATTGGGTGAGATCCAACACCAGGGGGATGGATCGCTCGCGGCAGGCTTGCCCGATTTCCTCAAGATCGACCAGGCTGCCGTCGGTCCAATGGCAATGGGGGAGGGCGAGAAGGGCCGTGCGCTCTCCAATCGCGGAAAGAATCGCGGGCGTCCAGTTGCCGTCCCCGGGCCTGGGCACGGTAATCACGGCTGCCCCTCGGTTTGCCGCCAACGCCTTCCACGGGTAGACATTGGAGGGAAACTGCTCGGCTAAGAGGACAATCTCCTGGCCCGGCCTTATGGATAAATTGGCCGCGGCCACGCCGATGCCGTAACTCACCGAGGGGATTAGGGCAATATCGCCGGGCCGCGCTTGAATGATCTCGGCGAACAGCGCGCGCACCCTTTCGGATTCGTCGAAGAAATGATGGGGCTTCACTTGCCAAGGTTTGCTCTTTCGCAAGATCCCGGCCATCCCCGCATCCCGCACCGCATGTGAAAGCGGTGAAAAGTAGGCGCAATTGAAATAAGCAAGGCTGTCTGGAATGTCGAAATGACGCCGCTGACAGGCAATCATACGGCCTTCACTTTTATCAGGCATGAGGTTTCCTTTTTTGGGCGTTGGATGCCATGGCTTTCGCGGTGTGTCTTGGCGGTTCGACGGTTGGGGGGGACGAGCCATATTTCCGGCCGTCCATCATAACATTTGAAGAATGTTCATGGCCGGGGTTCCGGGTGGATGGCGCGCCGTGTCAAAATGGAAACGCCCCTCGCGATTATTTTAAAAATCATAAAATGAATAAATATAGTTGTTTATGGAAAAAATTGACGCGCCATGTCAAAAATTATTTGACTTTCATGACGCGGTGCGTTATATTGTGTTGCGTAAGGATTTGACGCGGTGCAGCATCGGCGCCGCTGGAGGAGGCTCCATGACTCGGCTTATCAAACGCTACGGCAATCGCAAGCTTTACGACACCAGCGAGAGCCGTTACGTACTGCTTGAGGATATTTCGCTCTGGATTCGCGAGGGCGAAGATGTCCGAGTGGTGGACAACGCAACCTCTGAAGACGTAACCGCGCAGACCTTGACTCAGGTCATATCCGAGGAAAGCCGCAAAAGGAGCCAATTCCTTTCCAGTGATTTGCTGCATGACTTAATTCGGGCGGGGGGGTCCGCGGTCAGCAATAAGGTGAAACAGATTTCTACCGGGGTGGACCGTTTCATGAAGCGCTCCATTAACCGCCTGGCGCCCATCAGCAAAGTTCGCGACGAGATGACCCATCTGAAAGAACGCTTGGAAGAGTTGGAGAAAGCCCTCGCCGCCGCGGAAGCGCAAGGCTCGGCGGAGGCCGGGGACGTGAAAAAAAAGGCGCCAAAAACCGCCAATAAGGGCTCTAAAAGCAATGGAGCCCGCACCGGACGGAGCAAGCAAACAAAACCAGTGCGAAAAACCACGGCGAAACCCAAGACGAAAAAAGCCGTGGCCGCCAAAAACGCCAAAGGCACGACGAAAAAACGGGCAACAGCCCAAAAGAAGGCCGGCTAGAGCCCGGTCCCAAATGGAACAATCAGATCAGTAATAAGGAGTGAAATCATGAAAGAGAAGGTTAGCGATTTTCAAAAGGAAGTAAAAGAGTCCACTCAAAAAGTTTGGCTGGCCGGACTTGGCGCGCTGAGCATGGCCGGTGAGGAAGGTCAAAAATTGTTTAAAAACCTCGTGGAAAAAGGGGAGGCCTTCCAGAAAAAGGAGAAACCTCCGGTTGAGGCGGTGAAACGCTCGATGGATTCCGCCCGCGAAAAAGCGGAAGACCTCTGGAAAAAACTGGAGGGTGGTTTCAATGATCGCGTTGCCGCGGCTCTGCAGAAGCTGGGCGTTCCTACCCGAAATGAGATCAGCGAGCTTACCGAGAGGGTAGACTCTCTGGTGGAAGCCATTCAAAAACTTGGTGAGCAAAAGAAAAAAGGCACCGCCAAAGCCAAATAAGAACCACTGAACCACTCCCGGTCGCCCGGCCAGGATGCCGGCGGCCGGGGTGATTCCCCGCCGCGTCCTTGCACAACTTGCAGGGGCGCGGTTTTGTTTCCATTCCCTGGATCTTGGCGCCTTACCGCGCAAGGCCCGGTCGGCGGATTCGCCCTGACCGGGTATAATAAGGAAGCTCAAGGGGGCAAGGCGAATTCGGGATCTCTCAGACCAAGCCGGGACGCTGGCGTGTGTTCTCTCCTCTTGGTCGGATCAAGACGTATTCTCCCTCCCCACGGGATTCTGAATTCCTTGCTCACCATTCGAGGCTTCCGGTTTTTCCTTTGAAATGCGGCCCGATGCGGTGTTTTTGCCAGCTCGGAAGTTTCGATTTCCCCTGTCAGAGGTTCCGACGCCTGAAGGAGTTCTCATGAAGCGCAAAGAAAAACAAGGTTCGGCGATCGGACTGGCCCTGGCCGGCGGCGGCCCCGAGGGCGCGGTTTGGGAAATCGGCGCGCTACGGGCGCTCGACGAAGCCGTCGCGGGCATCGCGCTTCACGAACTGGATCTCTACGTGGGGGTAAGCGCGGGCGCTTTTATCGCGGCCAGCCTCGCCAACGGCATCGACACCGCCCAACTCTGCCGCTCGATCATGCAGAAGGGCGCGGGCGATCATCCCTTCGATCCCGAGCTCTTCTTCATGCCGGCCTTTAAGGAATACCTCCGTTCGGGGCTCAAGCTACCGGGGCTCGCGCTCGAAGCGTTGGGCGAATATGTAAAGAGCCCCAAGGATCAGACCTTTTTACGCGCCTTGACCCGTTTGGGCCGGGCGCTTCCCGTGGGTCTCTTCAACAATCAGCCGATTCGCCTTTTCCTGGAGCAACTTTTGTCGGAATCAGGCCGCACTAATGACTTTCGCGAGTTGAAGAATAAACTATACGTGGTTGCCGCTGACCTGGATTCAGGGGAGGCCGTGGCCTTCGGTAAACAAGGCCGCGAACATGTTCCCATCTCCCTCGCGGTACAGGCCAGCACCGCGTTGCCGGGTCTCTACCCGCCCGTGCTCATTGACGGCCGTCACTATTTGGATGGCGTTTTGTTAAAAACCCTGCACACTTCCACCATCCTCGATGAGGGCAGCGACCTCGCCTTTTGCATCAACCCCATCGTGCCCGTGGATACCCAGAACTCCATTACCAAGGGTTTTATGCGGACCGGGCAGTTGGTCAACCGCGGCATGCCCGCGGTGCTTTCGCAGACCTTCCGCACCCTAATCCATTCACGGTTGACCCTGGGTATTTCATCCTACGAGGATCGCTATCGCGGCGCCAATGTGTTGCTGTTCGAGCCGGACCGCGACGATTACCGCATGTTTTTCACCAATATTTTTAGCTTTGCCGCCCGCAAGGCGGTCTGCGAGCATGCCTACCGCTCCACCCTCGCCAATATCTCCCGCCGCCGCGAGGAGTTGGAACCCAAGCTGGCGCGGCATGGCTTGGCGTTACGCGATGAGGTGCTCGGCGATCCCGAGCGGGACCTTTGGTTTCACGCGGGCCTTGAGGAGTTGGTGGCCAAGCCCAGTCCAACCCAGCGCTTGGACCGGGCCCTCAAACATCTGGAGCATTTCATTCAAGCTCAAGAGTCTTAATCAAGACTCGGGCTCGCGGATTGGTCTTGAAAATTCTTGGATGGAAGGATCGTTTTCCAAGGTGATCCACCCAAGATTTTTCTTGCCTATCTTGAAGTTGACGCCGGTCGTCATCTATGATGGATGTGTGATCGCGGGGCGACGCGGGCCAGGGCCATGCAGACTCCGCCTCGCGATGAAGGTGAGTGCCTCGTGGAGCTCCAGATATTTTTTGAGCGGGGCGTCCGGGCCGTGGTCGAATGCGAGCCAGGCGAGGGCGCGGTCCTTTTGGCGGACTTGGCAAGGAGGCTGAGCGGCGCCTCTTCAGGAGGGGATGCGGGCCCAAGCTCGCCGCGTCCGTCCTGGGTCTCCGCCGCGGCGTCACGGACTTCCCATGCGCCCGAGTCTAGCCATGGCGCCAAAACAAAGCGGCGCACCATGGTTTTGGATGTTTTCCATCACCTGCGCTCGCGAGGCGTACACACTCCCAACCTAGGCGAAATCCGTGAGTGTTTCCAGTTGCTGTTTCCCGGAGAGGACCTCAAAAACCTGGATCAGGTCGTACGGGACTTGGCCAACAAAACCGACCAGGTAGAAAGCGGAAAGCGAGGCGAGTACCAACTGACCGAATAAGGAGCCAGGCTTGGGCGTTCGGGCATGAGGAACCCGACGAAGAAATGTTCCTCTGGCAAAAAGAAAACCGGCAACCCCGCCGCTTTGATTTCGCGAATCCGACTTTTTTCTCGGAAAATGGAAGCCTCCGGTTAGGCGTTTTGTCTCGGCTGAGCCAATGTCCAAGCTCCGATTTCCGTCCTGGATTCGTTGAGTAGCCGGTGGAAAAGTGCTAGATTTGGCCAGTTGCCGCGTTTGGTGGTCGGAAGTCCCGTTCCAGGATGGATATTCGCCGCGGCTTGGAGGCGCCCTTGAGTTATATGTTTTACCTGATGTTTCTCTTTTCCGGCACGGAACAGTACATGGATCAAATGGTGCATGTTCGACGCCATCTGCATCGTTTCCCGGAGCTGAGTAATCGGGAGGTCAAGACACGGGCCTTTTTGGAAGAGGAACTGCGCAAAGCTGGATTTGAGAATATTGAAACGATGGCGGGAACCGGGCTTCGAGTGGTTTATGAAACCGGCCGGCCGGGCGCGGTCATTGCCTTTCGCGCCGATATCGACGCATTACCGGTTGAGGAAGACACGGGCCTGCCCTATTCCTCGCAAAACAAGGGCGTGATGCACGCCTGCGGGCATGATATCCATACCGGCATCGTGTTCGGCACAGCGCTGGCCATCAAAAACGATCCCGAGATCGGGGGAACCTTTGTTTTCCTGTTTCAACCCGCGGAGGAAGGCCCGCCTCCTGGTGAGGAGGGCGGCGCGTCGCTGATGATCCGCGAGGGAGCGCTGGAATCCCCCACGCCGGATGTCATTTTCGGCCTTCACGGCATGGGCTTTTTACCCACCGGTACGGTTGGCTACCGCTCCGGAGGCATTATGGCGCGCGCCGATCGGTTTCGCATTCGCATAGAGGGGAAACAGGCGCATGGCTCCACCCCGGAGAAGGGGATTGACCCCATTTACACGGCTGCCGAGGTTGTGACCGCGGCCCAATCAATCGTGAGCCGCCGCACCGATGCGAGGGACCCGGTCGTATTGTCATTCGGGGAGTTTCAAGCGGGTCAGCGGTTCAACATTATCCCCAGAACCGCGGATCTCACCGGAACCATCCGAACGCTGTCGCTGGAAACGGGCGACCGCATCCCTCAACTGCTTGATTCGGTAATCGCGGGCATTACCCAGGCCAATGGCGCGAGCTATGTATTCGAGAACGAAACCATGTGCCCCTCCACCCAAAACAATGCCAAATGGACGGGCCGGGCGGTCTCCGTGCTGCAGCGGGCGGGCTTTAAAACCACACCCGTGGAGCCGGTGATGGCCGCCGAGGACTTTGCCTATTACGGCGAACGGGTGCCGGGCGTGTATTTCTTTCTTGGCGTGTGCAATGCCGAACCCTGCACCAATATCCACTCTCCGGATTACAACCCCGAGGAAGGCGTGATGAAGGTGGGCTCCGCCTTATTTTACGAGTTGGCCAAATCGCTCTCAACCGGCTCTGATCGCTTATAAAACCGGAAAGGTTGGTTCATGAAATACCGCGCTCCCGCCAGAATCGACCTCGCCGGAGGCACCCTGGATATTCCACCTCTTTGCTTCATAATCAAAAACAGCATTACCATTAATCTGGCAATAAATCTGCACGTATTTTTGGAGATCAAGGACACCTCGCTGGCAACTCTGGGCGCCCCCTTCGGCGAAGCCGATGAGCTCAGCCGCCAACCTTTGTTTCGTGAGGCGCTCGAGTATTTTCAATGTGAAAGCACCACCCGCTTCGAGGTGAATGGCAATATTCCAACCGCATCCGGTCTTGGCGGGAGCTCAAGCACCCTGGTAGCCCTTGTGTGGGCCTTGCGCGAACGCTTTTTGGGTCGTAGCGCCGATCGTGGACAGGTGCTCAACGCCGTCACTCTGCTGGAAAACAGACTCTTGGGCAAACCCGCCGGAACCCAGGACGCGATTGCCGCGATTTATGGCGGGCTCAACGAGATTAGTTTCGAGTCCGGGGTGCCGGAACGGCGGGAAATGCATTTGCCCCCTTTTCTAAGGGGACCGCTTTACCTTGCCTATTCGCGAATTCGGCATCACTCCGGTATCAACAACTGGGCCGTGGTTAAGGCGGCCTGCGAGGGTGATTCCTACACCCTAGAAGTCTTGCGGGACCTCAGTTGGAACGCCTCCAAACTAAGGGAGGCGCTGCGTAAGCACAGCCTGAGCCATTTTGTGGAATGCATGGCTCGGGAATCCAGTTTGCGAAGGCAACTCAGCTCCGAAATATTTACGGAGTCCATGGCGCGTTTTGCGAAGGCCTTGGAGGACGAGGCGGTTTGCAAGGTTTGCGGCGCCGGCGGCGGGGGCTGTATGTTTGTCTTTGCGGAACAACCGGATCCGGAAAAGTGGTCGCAACTCGCGCGGGAAAACGAACTCGAGTTGTTGGAAGTCCATCCCGAGTTGGAGGGCTGCCTCGGAGTAGAAGGGTGAGCCTGTTCGAAGATAAACGCGCGCCACGGCCCCTCGCGGAAAGGCTGCGTCCCCGCTCCCTTGATGACCTCATCGGCCAAGAAGAGGTCGTCAAGCTTTTGAGCGCCTTCATTGAGGCCGGGAGCATGCCCAGCGTGGTGTTTTGGGGACCCCCCGGCTCTGGTAAAACCACCATGAGCCGCCTGCTGGCTTCCCTTTTGGGGTGGGAGGGCCGTACGCTCAATGCGACATCAGCCTCCGTAAAAGATATTCGTGAACTGGCCGAAGAATCAAAACGGCTCTGGGGGCAACTCGAACGGCGCTGCTTGTTATTCATCGACGAAATCCATCGCCTCAACAAAGGCCAGCAGGATGTTCTTTTGCCCATCGTTGAGGCGGGCACATTGGTCCTGGCCGGCTCCACCACCGAAAACCCCTACCATTCCATCAACCAGGCCTTGCGTTCCCGGGTCCAGCTCCTGCGATTGGAACCGCTGACAACCGATCATATCCTCCAAGGACTAAACCGCGCCCTGAAAGCCGAGGAGTTGAACGCGCGACCCGAGGCGCTTGCCTGGATCGCCGAACGAGTTGGTGGCGATCTCCGACTCGCCTACACGGTTCTGGAGAGCGCGTCTCTATTAGCGGCGGGAAAAGAAGGACCAATTTCCCTGGAGGATGTTTCCTATTGCCTTCGCCAAACACGGGTCTCCGGCGATCGCAAGGGCGACAATCACTACGACCTCGCCAGCGCTTACCAGAAATCCATGCGCGGCTCGGACGCCAACGCGGCTATTTATTACCTTGCCCGCTTTCTCGAAAGCGGGGAAGACCCGCGTTTTATCGCGCGCCGGTTGCTGGTAACCGCGGCAGAGGACGTGGGCAATGCGGATCCCCAAGCTTTTCTCGTAGCGGGCCAGGCCTTTCAGGCGGTACAGGCCTTGGGACTACCCGAGGCCCGGATTCCCCTGGTTCAGGCCACGCTTTACGTGGCCAACGCTCCCAAATCGAACCAATCGATTGCGTCTTTGGACCGCGCTCTTGCCTTTATCCGGGAAAACCCACTCGTACCCGTACCGGCCCATCTGCGAGACGCCCACTACCCAGGGGCCAAGGAGTTGGGACATGGGAAAGGTTATGTGTACTCACATAAACACCCGAAGCAAAGTCAAGTTTTTTTACCTGAAGAAATTCAGGAGCAAATTTTTTTGACCGAGCCCCCCGGCCGGGAAGCAACCCTGGACGCCAAGCAATCGCGGGAACTTTTAGACCGCTTGCAGCAAATGCATGGGGAAGGGGAGTGGTTTCACATTGAAGTTGAGGCTCTTGCCGCGGACCTTGATTGGCCGGTTAAACGATTGCGATTGGCGCTCAATCAACTGGTCCAAGAGAAACGGTTGGATTTCAAGCGGGGTTTCCGGGTCGCGGAAAGCGGCAAAACGGAGAAGCCTTCAGAGAAAAGCGACGGCGATTAAGCAAAGCCGGGCAAAATTGGTCAAGACTAACAATCGCGCAGAGGCTGAGCAAATTATTTATCAATTGATGAAGGACCGCCCCACTATGAAAGAAGAGGTAAAGGGCA
>JBGTRP010000128.1:0-12154 GCA_041940685.1 Acanthopleuribacteraceae bacterium | reverse complement strand
TATTGAAAATGAGAAGTTGGTCTGGACGGATGCGCTGGGCCCCAATTACCGACCCTCCAGGAAGCCCGACGATTGTTTGAATCATTTTTTTACGGCGATGATCTTGCTTGAACCCCATGAAAAAGGGACCAAGTACACCGCGATCGCGCTTCACGGCGAGGAGGCGGGCCGCAAAAAACATGAAGAAATGGGTTTTCACCAGGGCTGGGGCGCCGCTCTCGATCAACTCGTGGCTTTGGTGAAAACGATGTAGCGTCAATTATCGGCGCCGATGAGGAGTCACGACATCATCGGGCGGTCACCCGACCATCCCCCTCTTTAGAAAGCCAAGCACGATCTCCCGTCCAGGGTCGGAGGTTTTTTGTCCTGGGGCGATTCAAGCAAGGGCAAGATTAGGGCTTTTCCCCAGCATTCCCTGTCGTTCGCGATACCATCTCGACCCATTGTTCCGGCCCTGGGCAGTGGCGGTTCCGGCCTTCAGCGCGCGGTCTTTACATGGCCAAGGAAGTGGAACCAAGATCTACATGGCTGGGAGGGCTGCTAACGAATGAGGAGGGCTAGTCCTTTGGCTTGAGCGGCTGCAGAGCCGCTGGATCTTTGGCCACGCGCAGGCCTACCTTTAGGTAACGGTCGGCTTCTCGATTTTCGCCTAAACGCCGCAGGACGCGCACCAAATCCGCGTAGGCCGGTCCGTTGGCGGGCTCGATTTCCAGGGAGCGAAGCAAGGCGGCCTTGGCCAGGTCCCATTTTTTCAGGCTGATATACACGCGTCCCTTGTACATCCAGGCTGAGTACAAGACCGGGCGCAACGCGATGGCGGCGTCCAAGTGCTCCAAGGCCTTTTCATTCTGTTTTTCTAAAAAATAGGCGAGCGCAAGATTGTAATGAGACTCCGGCGTGGGCTGAATCGCGATAGACTGCTGGAGAGATTGAATGGCCCGCGCGCCCTGGCCCTGTGCGAGGCGGGCCACCCCCAGACCCTCATGAGCGGTGAAGAGTTGGGGCTGGTTTTGCAACAGATACATGGCGGTGCGTTCGGCTTCCTTATAATCCTTGAGCTTGAGCCGGGCCTCGATGAGGTCCAAATAGGGGGGCGGCGCCTGGTGTTGGGTCCTCAGCAGCCTTTTTTTCAGAGCTTCCGCGGCATCCGCCGTGGCGATCGTCCGCAAAACGGGCGCGATGCGGTAGATTTCGGCATCGTCCCCGGTGGGCGGTTGACCCCAGGGCAACAACTCGAGGCCGGAGATGATCGGGTCGCTTTTTTGGATGGGTTGAATCAGGGCTTTGGGGTCGAATGGGCCCCGCGCAATGCGGTGATCGGTCATGGTGACGAGCACCACGTCGCGAGTCCGGCGGGTAGGCATGTGGCAGCCGACACAATCCTGCCCGGCGGTCATGGCAGGCGTATGGTCCTTTGCCTGATTCTCATGACAGCCGAGGCAGACATCGGACACCTGAGCGCGGAATTGTTTGGAGTCCGGTTTGATATGGGGATCATGGCAACTGATGCATGCAAGCGCTCCCTTGCTTTCGCTGAAACAGCGACTCTGCCAGAAACGGTAGCCATGGTGGTTGATTTCGAAACGATCGGCCCGTTTTACGCCTTTTTCTTCGATATCCACGTGGACCAGGTAATCCGAAAGGTGTTGGCCTGGGCGAAAGGAATAGTCCGGCCGATCGAAGCGACGGCTGCCGAAGAATGTCACCGTGGGCAGCATATGGCACTGGAAGCAGACGGAGTCGCGGCGTTCCGGAGGAAGCTTCCGTGGATTCACGATACGAGCTTGGACCGTTTCCGGCGGCGATCCGCTTAGGGCGGCGCGAATATGGTCCGCGCCGGGGCCATGGCAGCGTTGGCATCCCGTGCCGCTGGGCAGGTTTTTGGGAAAGCGGTGAGGCCTCCAATATTGGTCGCTGCCCTCGGGCACCTCGGGAAGGGCGTTATGGCAAAACATGCATTGTCGTTTTACCGCGCGCAGCACGCCCAAATGCCCGCGCTCCTCGAACCCCGGCGACATGCCCCATTCCCGGTTCTCGGAATACCATCCCAATGGCAACATGTACATTTCGCCCCACTCGGTTTGGTAAAGGTAGCTGCGGGCGCGGTTTCCCGATCCCATTACCCAGTCGATCAGGGTCTCGAACTCGTTGATCGGGTTGCCCTTGTCGTCGTGCTGATAGCGACGAAAGACAAGCTTCTCTCCATCTTTGCGGATTTGATAGTAACGCTGGGACGGTTTATGGAAAAAAACCTTGCCAAAATCCTCGATGGTCTCTGCATCCGAAGGCGGCGCAAAGGACCTGGCCATACCCACGTGTTGATAGGATTGGTAGATATCCGCATGGCAAGTGGCGCAGGCCCGATCCTCCACATAGCCAGCCGCGGCGCCCTCGGTGGCGCGCCAACCCAGTTTTGAGAGCGGATCATCTTCCGAGGCGGCAAGCGTGGGCGTTACGCAAACCAGACAATAAAACACCTTGAGAATTGGCCGAATGGCATCGGCCGAAGCCGGCAACCCATTCCAGGAAACAGAAGATCTCACAACCGGCAGTCCTGAACAAAAGCTGGCAACAATATCCCAAAATTAGAGGGAGCCGTCAAGGAGGAGGCCAGGTGAAAGGGAAATCAAGCTTCATTCCCATCGCGGAATCGGGAAAGCGCCGAATCCCATGAATGTCAAATGGCGAATGCCCCGGAATTAAGAGCTTTGATTCCGCTCCTACTTTCGCGTAATCCGCATCTAGGCCGGCCGATCAGTTGAGGCCATCCGTACTCTCGCGGCGGGCGCTATCCGGTGGCGGCGGTGGGCCCGTGCCGTTCGAAATGGCTTCAGTTTTGGGCTCGCAGGGAAAGGTTTTCACAAAGGTCAAATTCCATTCCAGGTTCCTATCCCCGCTCTCCTCCACATGCTGCATGATGGATTTGTAGTAGGTTTCTCCGCCCAGATTTCCACACTTGAGGTACAAATAAATATTTAATTGGTTGTAGTGATAAAGATGCCCGATATTTTTGTCGAGTATGATTTTTTGACAATCAAGGCTGTGTTTCAATCCCGCTTCTCTATCTCCAATTAATATTTCAAAGAAACCCATGTTGCTTAAGTGCTGTGCGGCCCCACTAATGTTCTTCCCTTGATAGTATTGAAAGCCTTCTCTGCTTAAACGCAGTGCTTGCTGGTAGTCCCCAATCCGGAAAAAGTACTTGACCCTCACATCGGCTTGATAGCCCAGGTCGGGATTGGTCGCGGGTAGGGACTGGGCCAGGTCCAGATAATTCTCCGCTAAAGCCAGGTCATCGTCCGAAATGAGCGCGTTGGCCATGGAGAGGTAGGCCAGGAACGCACTGTTGTAGGCCTCTTCGGCGAGGTATATTTCCGCTGCCTGAGTAAAATAAGCAAGTGTTGTTTGGGGATCTTCAACCTCGGCGAGCTTTCCCGCGAGGTAATACGCATCGCCCTTGGTTTTGGTGTCGGTCTTCAGGTTCAGCAAGGGTCGGATCGTTTTTCCGGCTTTTTCCAAATCGCCAATGCTGTATTGGCTCCAGGCCTGGAGGAATTTCTCTTGGTTGGTACGGGGGTCTTTGATCCATGTCAAGGCCGCGCCCGGGCCTTTCTCCACTAACACGCGCCATGCCTCAAGCGGTCTGAAATGACGGGCGGCAATCCCCGCGAGCCCCAAGCAAAGGAGCATGGCGAAGAGCGACTTTCTGGCCTTGAAGAAGGCGGATGCCTCGGCCCTGAATTTAGTAAGCATTTGGCGGCGCCGATGTCCGCGCGCCCAGCGAGCCAGGCCCCTCCACTCTCCGCGGGTGAAGCTTGAACTGGGAAGGGAACGTTGCCAGCGCCATCCATACCATGCCTTAACCGGACGGCCGCTCTCGGTCTCGATCAGCCCATCCACTTCGCGAGGCATGTGATTGGCGGCGTAACGGGTCAGCGAATTTTGCGCTTTCGCCACGGAGTCCGGCTCCCGGTACTCCTGCGCCTCGAATATTCCCTCGGATTCCGCGTGCTGCACCAGGGTTAACGGGGAATAGAGCCGATCCAAATCCGCGGATTTGACCAAAGTGTCATATTTCATGGGGCGTCCCGGCAGGAAACGCATCCGAGGTTCGGAGTTCTTGCTTTGGGTCATCACTTTCCCTCCAGGGGCTCCAAAACCGCCCTAGGAGGCCATAGAACGTTTTCACTTAGAGCCCTGAAAATTTTTCAAATATGCATTTCAGCAAAAAGACTAAATTCCAAGCATTCAGAAAAAGTACTATAGGTCTTTGGCAGCAGTCAAGCCTTAGTTTTTGAATAGCGGAAATAGAGGCCGAAATGAAACCTGTCTTTTAGGAGATTTTCGGATGATAGCGGAAAACTTCGCGGGACCGGCTTCTGCCCGAGTGCGGGCTTTTTGGGGCTTGAGAATCTTTGAGGGAAAAGAACTTCGCCGCGCGAGCTCCATTTGCAGAGCTGATCAAGCCGGCGGGGCGCTCCTTTGGCCCCGCGGTCTCAGGCCTGGGATGAAGCCGAAAAAAGCCCGCGTGACCAGGTTCCCGCATCGAGCGGCCGGTTACTCCGCGAATGCTCGTGCCCGTGTGATAGCTGACCCGCAAAAGTTCCTTGCTCGCGCCTATCCAAAAACGGAATATCCACCGCGAAGGGCATGAAAAAACACAAAAGGGAATCATATATTGGATTGAATATGAGGGAGTTATTTGCCTTTTCTTACTCTTCCGCATGCACATTGAGATCTTCGCTGTTACAAGGGCTTCGCTTCAGGGCGGAAACTTGTGATCTCTTCCCTTGTTCTATTCCCCATGTTCTCCGCGCCAAATCCGCCGGATCCAGGGTGCAAAGCGTTCCATGTCTACTAGAAAAGCATGACTTTGGGTGTCCTGGAAAAGGCCGAATTCTTTCCTGGCGTTGGGGTGGCGCCGGGCCTGATGACGCAACTGCTCCGGAGAAAAGGGTATCAGCCGGCAAACCTCATTCAAGTAAAAAACCCCCTTTTGTCCTAACAGCGCGTTGCCGTCCCAACTTTCTTCTACCGGCCGGATCTCTGGGGCGAAATGGCGCCGATAATATTGGCTGAACACCCGCATGCGTACGATCCATTGATCCCAAATTTGCGCGGCGCCCATCCGGTGCCATGGCGACTCGCCTCGCCGAATGAGCTGGCCGGCCTGTTTGATTATCTTTTGTTGGTCAAGGCTAAGAACCTCGGCCACGTCTTTTAAGTAGAAAAGCTCATCTTGAGCCAAAAGCAGTTTTGGTGTCCAGTTTCGAATTTGGGCGTTTTGCCTAGAATCATCATTTTCAAATAGGTTGCCTTCATGGCCTTTCTTTGACATTTCTGCCCTTTCAATTCAAACAATAAGTTTGTCATGGAAGATGATAATCCCATTTTTAAGGTTTTGATGGTATTAAGACAGAGGAAAAATAAAATAATAATAAAAAAAGTCACCGTAAAAAGTCGTTAAGTAACCATAAAAAGAATGCGCTTGGCCTGATTTCGGTTATAGAAAAGCGATGTAAGGATATTACCTTTCAAAAGTGAAAAGAATTAGGCTCCAAGCCAGCAGGCAATCGGACCGCGGCCTGATCAGGTTGCCTTCTCCTTTAGCTCCTAGGCTTTGGAATCTTTTTTCGGGGCTTGGCCTGTGAGCAGTTGGAATTGAAGCCTGGCCTGAACTTGCAGGATCTGTTGGCCATCGATGGTGAGAATGCCTCGGGCGCGGGCCGCGGCAACCAGGCGTGAGGATTGAGGGGCGATGAGGTATTCTGCGAGCACCGCCCTCGGGTTGAGACGGGCCGCGTCAAATGGCGGCTCCCCTCCACCGCATCCCGCGGGTGTGGCGTGAACGACGATTTCGAAAGCGCCGGGGTCAAAGTTTTTCAGCTCTTCAAAAGCGACCCCCAGTTCTCCCGCCGCGCGAAGTCCCGAGGAACGGCTCCGGTTGACCAGCGTGACATCCGCGCCCTCCGCGAGTAGGGCCGCCGCCGCGGTGCGGCCGGAGCCACCACGGCCTAACACGGCCGCGCGTTTTCCCGCCGGAGCGGCTCCGAACGCGCGAAGGGGCTCCAGCAGGCCGTGATCATCGGTGGTCTCCGCGCGCCAACCGGTTCTTTTTCGGAGCAACAGATTGGCGTTGCCGGAGCGGCGCACCATCCAGGAGGATTCCTCGGCCAGGCGCGCGGCAGCTTCTTTATTCGGCGCTGTCACCACAAGACCACGCAAGGGCCAACCCAAATCGGCCAATGGGTCGTTGATGAGCATGGTCCGATAGAAGCGCTCGAAATCGGTTACATGGAAGGGGAGAAAGCTCGCGGCCATGTCCAGTTCGCGGTAGGCTCGGTTGTGGAATTTGGGGGAGGGCGAGCCAAGGGCTGAATGGCCGGCTATGCCGTAAATCTCCTGCAGGGAATGGAGCTCGGATAGGCCGTAATCATCCATCAGCTTGCGCGGGGAGACGCCATGCTCGCTCCCTGCTTCGAAGTCTGCGAATACCAGGGCGGCCCCGAGACGTGGAGCCAACGGCCTGGTCCAGGCGCCGGCTGGGCCGGTTGCGTATGCGATGACGTCTTTCCGGCGTGAGTCTTTGAGCAAGCGGAGGGGCGTCAAGCCATCGGCAACCTCGCGGGCCTCGACCGCCAATAGGTAGTAACGCGCGGTAGTTTGGGTAAGCCGGCCCAAACGAGCTTTCAGGTCAGCCAGGCTCTGGGGGGGACCGAACCAGGCGATGATGCGTCGCTGCTGAGGAATGGCGTCCAACACCTCTGGCAGCAGATCGCGTTCGGCCTCAAGGGTCACCAAATCAAATTGATTGGCGGCCTGGATCAGTTTTCGCGCGCGCTGGTCCGGAGGGCCCTGGTCCAGCCCTCCCGCGGCCATGCTCCGCAAACTGTAAATCAGATGCGTGCGTGGGGACAGGCGGAACCCGGCTAGATCCAAATCCCCGGTCAGGTCGGCTCGCAGCTCGTACCAGCAATCGGAGGGCAGTTTGGCAGGAGTTGGGGGACCGTTCAAGGTGGCGACAAGTTGGGCGCGGCGCATGGTTTTCTCTGAATCCTTTCCCGGGCGAAGGGAAGCCACATGGAGCTACCTGCTTCGGGATTCAAAATTTTGCATTGAGAAGCAGACCGCCACCATTATAGGGCGAGCGTGAGAAAATGGGGGTAGCCGCAATTGGCAAGCCCCTCCGCAATGTCGGAAAGCACTTTTCAGGTCACCTTGACCGGCTGGGAGGCATCCCGCTAGACTGATCAGTGGCGGCCAACTCTGAAACACCCATACCGAGAACGGTCATGATCCTGCTTTACAACCCCACGAGCACCAGCCCCGGCAAGGCGAATCTTCCCATTTCACTGCTCTCCCTCGCCTCGGTGCTCGAGGGCGAGCATCCCTACGCGATCGCGGATGGGAACCTGATGCGCGACCCTTTTCTGGAATTGCCGGACCTGATCCGAGCGCGGCGGCCGCTTTTGTTAGGCATGACCGTGATGCCGGGCCCGCAATTGAACGAGGCGGTCCCTCTCTCCCGGAAGGTGAAGGCGCTCTTCCCGGAGCTGCCCATCGTTTGGGGTGGCTATTTTCCCACCCAACATCACGAGGTGGTGCTGGAGTCGGGGTTCGTGGACTTTGTCGTGCATGGCCAGGGACAGGTAACGCTGCCCGCCCTCGCGGAGGCGCTGGGCCGCGGGGGCGCCTTTGAGGATGTGAAAGGCATTTCCTTCCTCAAGATGGGGAAGGTTCGTCAGACTTCCCCCCAGCCGCTGGCGCCACTGGCCCGCTTTCCCATGATGCCCTACCACCGGGTGGAGATGGAGGCCTACATCCACCCCAATTACATCGGGAGTCGCACCACGGACCAAAACTCCAGCTTCGGTTGTCCCTTCGCCTGCCACTTTTGTTCGATCGTGTCCATGACCCACCAGGGTTGGTTGCCGGAAACGCCCGCGGTGATGGCGGAAAATGCGGCGTACCTGGCGCGCCATTACGGGGTGAACGGCTTGCTCTACCACGATATGGATTTTTTCATCAAGGAAGCGCGCGTGGCGGAGTTTTGTGAACGCATCAAGCCTCTGGGCATTTCCTGGTGGGCGTTGGGCCGTATCGATGAGCTGGCCCGTTACCGAGAGAGCACCTGGCGCCTGATGAAGCAAAGTGGGTTGAAGATGATATTTTGCGGGGCGGAAAGCGGTTCGGATGAAACATTGAAAAAAATGAATAAAGGCGGCAAGGCGTCGGTGCAATTGGCGCGCGATTTGGTGGTGAAGATGAGGCGCCACGGCATTGTGCCCGAGTACTCATTTGTATTGGGATTTCCGCCCGAGCCGAGGCGCGATGCGGAGACCACCTTCAGTTTTATTCGCGACCTCAAGCGTCTGAACCCCGCGCTGGAACTGATTCTGTATACCTACACGCCGGTGCCGGTGGATGCCTCCAAGGGCGCCTTGCCCGAGCTCGCCGCGCGGGCGGGTTTTCAATTCCCGACCCGGCTCGAGGACTGGGTGCGGCCGCCCTGGCGGGAGTTCGCGTTGCGTCGTCATCCCAATACACCCTGGTTGGATCAGGACCTTTACCGCGGGATTCGCCAGTTCGAGACCGTGATCAACGCTTATTACCCCACCACGACCGACCTCAAGCTGGAGGGCTGGCGCAAAATGTTGCTCAAGGTCCTTGGCGGCTGGCGCTATCATCTGCGGTTTTACCATTACCCGATTGAGCTGCAACTATTGCAACGCTTCCTGGCGTACCAACGCCCGGAAACCACGGGCTTTTAGGCGGTATGCCGAAACTCTGGGGTTGCCTGAAGAAAGGTTGCGTCTTCGGCCTGGCGTTGGGCTTGGTGCTGGCCCTGATTTTTTGGATCTGGATCCGGGTCGGCTTCGAGGGACCCGCCTTGCCGCCGGAACCCCTACCGCGGGAGGGGATCGTGGATCTTCACGCGCATGTAGCGGGGGTCGGCGCGGGCGGCAGCGGTTGTTTCGTCTCCGAGGAACTGCGTTCCAGCTTTAAGATGAAGGCCTACTTACGCGCCTTCGGCATCGATGAAGGGCTTCTCCAACGGAAGGGCGATGCCTTGGTCGTGGAAACGCTGGCCCAACGCCTGCAACAGTCGGAGCATGTGAAGGCCGCCGTGGTGTTGGCCCTGGATGGGGTCATCGGTCCGGATGGGAAGTTGGATAGGGCGCGCACGGAGTTGTACGTACCCAATGAGTTTGTTTACGAGCAGACCCGGGCCCATCCTCATCTTCGGTTTGGCGCCAGTATCCATCCCCAAAGGCCGGATGCTTTGTCCCGCTTGGAGCGGGTTCATGGCCAGGGTGCGGCGTTGGTGAAGTGGTTGCCCTCGGTTCAGCTTTTTGATCCCGCCGATCCAGGATACACGGATTTCTATTTAAAGCTGGTGGAGTTGAATCTGCCGCTCCTGTCCCATACCGGTCACGAGCGAGCCTTCACCAGGGCGGATCACGCGCTCGGCGATCCACAGCGCCTGGAGTTGGCTCTGAGCCTAGGCGTCACCGTAATCGCCGCGCACGCGGCCTCCACGGGCCGCAACGAGGGCGAGGAAAACCCCGCGCGGCTGTTGCGGCTGGTGGAACGATACCCCAACCTCTACGCCGATATCTCCAGCCTGACCCAGCTCAACAAGCTGGGCTATTTGAATCGTTTCCTCAAGGACCCCCATCTCATCGAGCGTTTGGTTTACGGCTCGGATTTTCCGCTGATCGCCACGCCCCTGGTGTCCGCCAGGTACTTTCCCCTTCAATTGGGCCGGGCGGACATGCGGCGCATTCAATCCGTTGAGAATGTTTGGGATCGCGATGTGCGTCTGAAGCAAGCCTTAGGGGTCCCGAGCGCGGTTTTTGCCCGTTCCGAGATGCTTCTGTCTTCCCAGCCGGCACAAGACTAAACGGGCCTAGCTCAGACCTTTCATGGTCGAATTTTATTTTTGGAGGAGAAAAGGGAGATTTGACCCCAAAAATCCCAATATCGCGAATGGGGCGCAATCTTGTGTTGAATAGCGGGGAAATGGCTTGAATATGCTACATTGAAGCTTGAGCTTCCTTTTTGGATGGGCGGTGGCGCATGGGGCCCTTGGATTATGTGAAACGCGTGTTAACGCTGCAAACCCACCGCGTATCCGCCCTGCCGGTGCTGCTGATATCTCCGCATGGCGGCTGTAACTGCAAATGCGTGATGTGCGATATCTGGAAGGGGAACCGCGGGGCGCCACGGCTGGAGCCGTCCGCGATTGCCGAGCTGATTCCCAGGCTCAGGAAATGGGGTACGCGCAGAGTGGCGCTCACCGGGGGCGAAGCGTTGATGCACCCGGACTTTTTCGAAATTTGCCGCTTGCTGGGCGAGGCGAATGTCCAGGTAACCCTGCTTTCTTCCGGTTTGTTATTGGAAGCCCATGCCGGGGAATTGGTCCGGCGGACCCATGAGGTGATCGTCTCCCTGGATGGTCCGCCGCAAACGCATGACGCGATTCGGCGCGTTGCCGGGGGATTTCGCAAGTTGGAACGGGGCGTGTGTGCGCTCAAACGGCTGGATTCCGCCTTTCCCGTTTCCGGACGCTGTGTGATTCAGCGCGCCAATTACGCGGAATGGCCGGCCATCGTGAATACCGCGCGCGAAATCGGCCTGGACCGAATCAGCTTTCTTGCCGCGGATGTTTCCAGCGAAGCGTTCAACCGGCCTCGTCCATGGGACGCCGACCGCCAGGGCGAGGTAAGGCTCGACGGGGCCCAATTGAGTGAGATGAAATCCGTTCTGGAGGAAATGATTGAAGGCTTTCAGGAGGAGATCGCCTCGGGATTTATCGCCGAATCCGAACAAAAGCTTTGGCGTATTTACCATCATTACGCGGCGCTATGCGGCATGCGCGAAGTGTCCGCTCCCCGGTGTAACGCGCCCTGGGTTTCCGCGGTGATCGAGGCCGATGGCGCGGTAAAACCCTGTTTTTTTCACGAGCCATATGGGAACCTGAAGGAGCGCTCGCTCTCCGATCTCCTCAATGGTCCGAAGGCCGTTGCCTTCCGCCGCGAGTTGGACGTGGCCGCAAATCCGGTTTGCAAAAGCTGTGTATGCGCGCTGAATTTGCCCCCTGGGGCCAAGCCCTGAACGGGCCCGCCAATTTTGCTAAACCGATCGATTGATTTCAGTTGCGCGCCAATATTCGCTTGTAATTTGGCGACCTCGGGTTTAATTTGAAGGATACCAAATCAGTTTGGGATGAACCCAAATGGCGGGGAGCCCGACATGTGCCGCTTGTTTGGATTCCGATCGGTCATTCCAAGTCAGGTGCATCGCAGCCTGGTGGAGGCCGACAACGCGATCCTTCACCAGAGTAACTTTCACTCCGACGGTTGGGGTGTGGCCTACTATGTGGCGGATGCGCCGCATCTGATCAAGTCGATTTCTCCGGCGGTAGAAGATCGCCTGTTCCACAAGGTCTCCGGAATCGTATCCTCGGAGACCCTGGTCGCCCACCTGCGCAAGGCCACCCAGGGCGAACTGTGTATTACCAACGCGCATCCCTTTCAGCACGGGCGTTGGGTCTTCGCCCATAATGGAAATATTCAGGGCTTTTCCCTCCATCGCGAGACCCTTGTCGGGAGGGTTTCTCCTGTCTTGCGCCGCTACATTTTGGGCGATACGGACAGCGAGGTGATCTTTTTTCTCATCCTCTCTCACCTCAGCCGCCGCTTCGATCTTCATCGCAAGGGTTGCGAGTTGGCGGACCTCGCCGCCGCGGTCCGCGATACCATAAACTTGATTACCGGCATTGCCGGCCCCTTTCATACCGATGACGATGGGCCGCCCGATCAAACCTACCTCACCTTTCTGTTGACCAACGGCTCCACCATGATCGCCCATCAAGGCGGGAAGCATCTTTACTACAGCAGCTACAAAACCCGCTGTTCCGAGCGGGACTGCTGTCCCAGTTTCGGCGTGGAGTGCGAAAACCCCACCCAAACCGGTTATATCAACCACCTTCTCTTCTCCAGCGAACCGATCGAGGGCGAGAATGTATGGCAAAAAATGGCGCCCGGACAATTGCTGGGGGTCGAGTGGAATATGCGCCTAAAAAGCTTTGACGATCACTGCAGTCCGGTAGCGGTGTGAACGCCGATCAGGCATGGGAAACCCCGGTTGA
>JBGTRP010000127.1:0-12164 GCA_041940685.1 Acanthopleuribacteraceae bacterium | reverse complement strand
ATTGAAAGCGCTGACTTGGAGCGTTTTAAGGGCAGCCTTTACGGCGCGGAAGGTCCTAGTCAAGATCTTGAGGCCGCGCGCAAACATTATAAGGCCGCGTTACAGCACGCATCTCAACATTCCAGCGAAGCGGGTAAGCAGCAGCTTTGGGCAAAGATAACTTTTTCGTGGCTGGTCACCGAGCTTTCCAATCGCACCGGCTGCGAGCACGCCTCGCCAGTTGCCGATATCCTCCGGGACCTCTTGGAGGATGATCCGGATGGGTATAACCTTGGTGTCTTGGACCCTGAGGCGCGCGAGTTGCTTGACATCGAAGCTGAACAATGTGATTGACCGGAATTCGTTATGGAAATATGCAACAGCAGAGCTGTAGAGGCGCCTCAAACCATTTTCGTCCCACACTTGAGAAATTAAACATTTATAGCCAGCAAAAATTAACCGGTTCAGATTTTGGGGAATTTCCAGAGCCGGCCAATCCACATTTTGAAGCTTCGAGCATTGCTTATTTTGAACTAGGCGCAGATTACACAGCTTGAGGAGATTCCATCTCGCCATGTCCATGCTTATTTTTCTGGGAGTCTTCTACTTTTTTGACGAGATTGGATTGGATCCGGTCAGCGCGCCCGGCAGGGTGACGAATATTGTGAACGCGGGAGATGCCCGGCTTTTTTTTACGATCCAATCGGGCCGGATTCTGATCCACGAGAATGGTCAAGTCCTTTCCACCCCTTTCCTGGATATAGAGAACTTGGTGGACGATCAATTTCTTGAGCGGGGTCTGATCGGCCTGGCTTTCCATCCCCAATACGGGCAGACCGGGTTCTTTTTCATTGCCTATAGCGACAATCAAGGCGATACGGTCATTGCGCGATATCGTGTATCCACGGCCAACCCCAATCTGGCCGATCCCAACAGTCAGGATATTCTGATTACCCTGCTCCAACCGGACCCTCGGCACAATGGCGGGCAGTTGCAATTCGGACCCGACGGTTACCTCTACATCGGCAGCGGCGACGGCAACGCACCGGGAGACCCCGAATGCAACGCGCAGAACTTGGACACCTGGCTTGGGAAAATCCTGCGTGTGGACGTGAATCAAAACGTTCAAACCCCGCCCTTCTACGCGAACCCACCCGATAACCCATTCGGAGCGAGTCCTATTTGGGCCATGGGCCTGAGGAATCCCTGGCGCTTTTCCTTCGATTCCCTCCAGGGCGATCTCTTCATTACCGATGTCGGCCAGGAAAATTGGGAGGAGATCAACATGCAACCGGCGATGGATGCGGGCGGTCACAATTACGGGTGGAACGTGCGCGAGGGAATGCACTGCTATGGCGCCATGCACTGCCCTCTCAACCCACCATGCTCCGATCCCAATTTCACCGAACCCGTGCTGGAATATGGCCACACCGCTTCGCGCTGTGCAATTACCGGCGGCTATGTCTACCGTGGTTGCGCCATCCCCTACCTGGAGGGCATGTATATTTTTTCGGATTACTGCTCGAATTCCATTTGGGCCGCCTGGCAGACCTCCCCCGGAGTCTGGACCGAGCGGGAAATATTTTCGGCAGGCGCACCTGGGGCGACCACCTTTGGAGAGGATGTGGAAGGCGAGCTCTATCTGGCCAATGCCATCAGCGGCAACGTTCTGAGATTGGTTCCCCTTAGCGCGGAGCTTTTTGCTTTTCATCTGGCCCGCTGGGCGACCTTCCAGGCGACTCGCTGCGATCAGGGTTGGGTCACGGTTTTAGATTTGATTGCGCTCATTCCGCAATGAATGGAAGAGTGAATCTATGGATGCGGGAGCGGGACCCGGTCCAATCTTTCGTACCGACTGAATCCGGGCCCGTTTACAATTTGACAGAGCTCCAGGACAAAGATTGGCCTGGGTCATTGGGCGAAGAAGAAGCAGCCTCCCCTAGATTGAAAGGGTTCGCGGGTAGCCTGGAATTCTAAACGCGATGGTTGTTTGCGGCCTATGGTTTTCCCAAACCCTTCGGCCCGAGTCCATGTCGCCGGTTGCGAACAGAGGTGTAATTCGGCCCGGTTTGTCCTATAATGCGACCCGTCCGGAGGGTCCGGATTCAGATTCGCACATGGAGAAAGAACGGCGTATGGCGGCGGTGAGACCCAAGCGTTCGAGTGAAATCGAGGGGCGCAAGGTGCTGATCTTCGACGACCTGGTTTCCGACGCGGAAATTTCCATGCTGAATGAAAGCCTGAAGGTAGGCCATTTCAGCAAAACCGAGTTCGCTCGCCAGGAAACCATGACCTACAAGCACTGGGTGCTGGAGTTGGGGGTGGACCAGGTCGAGCGGCTGAGCATTTACAACGCCAGCAGGCGGGTTTTGCGTGAGTTTTTCGGAGAAACCAAGGCGGGCGATTTCCGTTGTTTCCGGGCCTATTGCAACGTGGCCCATTACGGCGACATGCTGATGACGCACCGGGATTGCAACCCGGAAAAGGACAATGTGGTTACCGCCCTGTGGTACGTGTGCCAGCGCTGGGAAACGGACTGGGGCGGAGAAACGCTGTTCTACAACGAGGATGGCGACGCGGAGTTCGTGGTTTCTCCCCGTCCCGGCAGACTCGCCATTTTCGATGGCGGCCTGACCCATGTCGGCCGCCCGCCCAACCGCATCTGTTACGAGCCCCGCTACACCCTGGCCATCAAGTTCGTAAAGGAAGGCTGAGGCTCTCCCATATCCGTCTAATCCGCGAACAATTTCAAGAAAAACTCACCTTATTCAGCCCTGTTTTCCGTAATATTCCAACACTTGAATGAGGTCGAACCCTGGCCAAACCTCAACGGTTTATGGATCCTGGGCCTTTCGTCTTACAAATTTGGCGTGACGGGAACCCGGCCATGCGGAATCCTTAGCTTTTCATTCAAAGCCTACCGAGAATTTGGTTAGGGTGGGCCCATGTAATTCAGCGATGCCCCATTAGACCATAACGCCCTGCTCCTCAAGGTCGAGGCGGATCTTTTCGGCCTCATTCGAAAGCGCCGCAAAAGCCTGGATATCACCGGCGCGTTGCGCGTCACGGGCCTCCTCCAGCTTGGCCAAATAAGCTTTTTCCAATCGCTTGGTTGGATCTTTTTTAAAGATTCCAAACATTTTTTCCTCCTTAATATTACACAAATTTTGTTTCGCTGGTCCTCATCTCCTAGATGCAACTTTTTTATGAATTCCAATCGGCAAATGGAAACTTCTAGGGTTGGGAGAAGCGGGAGGCGGAATCCAAATATCGAACGGCTCATAGCAGCATCCCTGGTTGAATCGCCGAGAAAATAGGTCTAAATTGCCTATTGAGCATAAAGAGAGGATTAACAATACTTCCCGAATGAACTCCCCGGAGATACGTGCGTCGGGAGGTGGAATACTTAGCCGTGTTTGGGTAACCAAGGTCATGTCCACATTGAGCCTCCTTTTTCTGATGACGTTGCCTCCATCTCCGATCCAATACCGATTCGAAAAAATTTCCCTGGAGGACGGGTTATCTCAAAGCTCGGTTTATTGCATTTTGCAAGATCACTTGGGTTATCTATGGTTGGGTACCCAAGATGGCTTGAATCTGTATGACGGATACCGTTTTCGCATTTTTAAACGATCCCCCGATAACTCCAGCTCCTTATCCAGCAATTGGATCAATTGTGTTTTACAGGATCGGGAGAAACGACTTTGGATCGGCACTCGGGAAGGGCTTCATCGGTTTCAACGGGATGCCGGTGTGTTCCAGCGCATCCGGGCATCCAACCCGCTTAATATTCGCTGCCTATTGGAACTGAATACGGGCGGGCTTCTGGTGGGAACCACCACCGGCCTGTACCTTTGGCAAGAGGGCGCTTGGGCGCGGTTATTTCCAGATCTGAATATCCTGAGTTTGTTGGCGGGCCGGGCAGGAAATGTTCTGGTGGGATCTTCCCAGCGAGGTCTGGACATCTACGACCCCAGGACGCAAGGCCTGCAAGCCCACCCTTTACAACAGGAACGCCAACTCGAGGATGTCAATGTCCTTTACCGCGATCGGGACGGGGTGCTGTGGGTTGGAACCTATGAAGGCTTGTACAAGTTCGACCCGGTGAATAGCCTCACCGTTCATTATCGGAACATAGCCGGCAAAATGCATAGTGTAAGCGGCAATGTCATTACATCTATCCTGCAAGATGCGACTACCGGCTATCTTTGGGTAGGGACCCGCTTTCAGGGACTCAATCTTTGGGTGCCCGAAGAGGATAGGTTCCATCGTTTTCAGAGCGACCCTTCCAATGAGTTCAGCTTGGCCCATAACAGTATTTGGTCCGTCCAGCAGGACCGGTCCGGTGTCATTTGGATTGGCATGGGGACTGGCGGTGGTCTCAACAAATTAGTGAAATCGGGTTTTTTTAACCATATCTCACACAAGCCCTATCCGGACCACCCTTTTTCTATCAGCCATTCCCTGGTGTGGGCCCTTTTCCAGAATGAAAATGAGGATCTTTGGGTGGGCACCTGGGATGGCCTGGATTGCCTTAATTGGAAAACGGGGAAGGTGCGTCGATACAAGGCGGGAAAAGCGCCCCAGGGTTTAACCGATAACAAAATTTTTGCGTTGGCCGGCTCTGAAAAAAGCCTGTGGGTGGGTACCTATCACCGGGGTTTCAACAAGCTGGAACTCGCTTCTGGAGCCATTACTCATTATCGTAATGAGCCCGGAAACCCCAACAGCTTGAGCCATGATCGGGTGACGTCTCTGCTCTTATCCGCGCCCTACCTATGGATTACCACCGGTCTGGGAGGCCTCAACCGCTTCCATATCGGTGACGGTAGCTTTTTTCATTACCGCCATGATCCGAAGGACCCTGACAGCATCAGCAGCGATCAATTGTGGGTCGCGATCCAGGACCGACACCAAAACCTTTGGGTAGGTAGCAATGGCGGGGGATTGAATTACTTAGACGCCCGGAGGAACCGATTCCTGCGCTTTTCACATGATTCTCAAAATCCGCGGAGTATTTCCTCCAATTATGTGGGATCTCTCCTACTGACGGGGGATGGGTATCTTTGGGCTGGAACCATGGACGGCGGATTGAACCGACACAGACCAGGCACGGATCAATTCATCCGTTTTACCGAGAGCAATTCTGGCTTACCCAACAACTCGATCTATGGAATTCTTGAAGATGGTCTGGGAAATCTTTGGATCAGTACCAATCGGGGGCTTTCAAAACTTTCCCGTGAAACCAATCAAATTGAGAACTTTGCGCCCTGGCAAGGCCTCCAGCACTGGGAGTTTAATTTGGGTTGTGCCTTTAAAAATCGAGAGGGCGACCTATTTTTTGGAGGCATTCACGGATTCAATTTCTTCAATCCCGGGGAATTCAGCGAAAGGCGCTATCTGCCATCGGTGGAGGTGGCTTTCTTCCAGGTATTGGGCCTAGATCGATCTTGGAACCCTACATGGAACCAAACCTTTCGGTTAAACCATCGGGAGAATTCCTTTTCGATTGCGCTTGCCTCCTTGGATTATGCCCACCCTCCAAGCAATCGCTATGCTTATAAGTTGATCGGCTTTGAAAAAGAGTGGCGTCGGATAAGTGGGGAAAACCCCCGTGCCGTTTATACCTCTATTCCGCCGGGTTCCTATCAACTGGCGGTAAAGGGAAGCAATAGTTACGGGCATTGGAATGCGGATCAAAACATGATGTCGATTTTGATCTCCTCTCCTTTTTATAAAACCCGATGGTTTTCTGCATTGGTTGTGCTTGCCATTTGCCTTTTTCTTTTTCTTGAATGGTCGCGCCGCAAAAGAACCGCTTCATTGCTGAACCAACTTCGGGAAGCTGACCGCAAAATGATGGCATTGGAAATTCACAATGGACCACTTCAGGATTTGGCGGGATTGAACCTGTTTTTCTCTCGGCTTTCCTCTGTGCTGCCCCAAAGATTGAGGGATGAAAGCCTGCGAATGCAAAAAAAGATGAACGATGTACAAAGCTCCCTTCGCGACATCATGTGGCAACTCAGACCAAGTACCCTCGACGACTTCGGCTTGGAGCACGCGGTTCACGAATATCTGGAAAAAAGTAAGCCGCCTAGTCTCCAAGTCAATTTAGATTTTTCAAACGCAACGCGATCCCTTTCTCTTCAGCTACAGAATGCCCTGTTCAGAATTTCCCAAATCGCCATTGACAATGTCTTGAAACACGCGCAAGCCACCCGATTAGACCTGTCTCTGAAATTGAGCCCTCGTGGCGATGTTCACTACCAAATCGAGGACAATGGCAAGGGTTTCATCATGGATGAGTTTCGCTTTTTACAGTCCAAACACATGGGCATCCTAGGTGCTCATGAACAGGCCAAACAGGTGGGCGGTTCCCTAAAGATCAGGTCGAGGCCTGGCAAGGGGACCAAAATTACCTTTAAATACCGGGTACACTTCATACAGCGCCAACGGCTGGCCTCGCTTCTGAAAAGGAAGGGTTGATTCCTATGGACACGATTCGGCTTTTGATTGTGGATGATCACGAATTCTTTCGCGCCGGTCTCGAGTTCAAACTGAGGGATGAGCCCTGGATCACCGTAGTGGGGCAGGCCGATAATTCCTCGGATGCGCTTCAACTGGCCAAAGAATTAAAACCCAGCGTGATTGTATTGGACCTGGATATGGGAAAGGCCCACTTCAGCGGTATTGAAATCATCGCCCCGCTCCGTGACTCGGCCAAAATACTGGTTTTAAGCCAACATGAGGAAGATGCCTATGTGTTCGGCGCCTTGAACGCGGGAGCGCATGGCTACCTTTTTAAACGTGAGTCGAGTGAGGTCATCATCGATGCGATTCATGGAGTCGCCAAGGGCGAGGAATACTGGTTGAGCCGTGACGTGATTGCACGGCTTAAGCGCGGTCTGAGATCGCCGCCGGTTACCCTCAGTCCAAGGGAGCGGGAGGTGCTGCTCCTCATCGCCAAGGGCTTCTCTCAGGCAGAGATTGGCGCAAAGCTATTCATCGCTAGGAACACCGTCAAAAACCACACCCAAAACATTTATGAAAAGATCGGTGTCCGCAACGCGGGGGCCGCCGCGAGTTGGGCATGGAAACACGGTCTCATGCATGAGGCCGGTAAATCCTAACGGGGGTTGCCTTATCTGTTTCGGGTTGTCAGCGGCCCCGAGTGGCCCAAATGTACCAGTACCTCCTGGGGAAAACCCGATTCATTTGCGAGCCGGATGCCCCATAGAAAATGATAGCTTGGTGGGATTTTCAGAACTCCTTTACCTCCCTACAATTCTCAAAAGGGCTTGCCAAAAGTCGATGCTTGGAGCTTAGGCAGATAGGCTGGCACAGGGAAGATGCTCGCGTTTTCCTCGCTTTTGGCGCGGGTAGAGCTTTCAAAGGCGCCCAAATGATTGGAAACTCCGTCACCGGGATTTAGTGCCGCGAAAGCCAATGAATCAGGAGGTGAATTATGATGAGAAGACCTTTAATGGCAGTTTGTTTCACGTTTATTCTTGCCAGTTTTTCCAGGAGTTCGGAAATCGTCGAGTATACGACAAGCGAGGGTGAAACCCGCTCACGTATGGTCTTTGTGGATGCGGATGAATTGCGGGCATGCATAGGAAACGCCATGAAAACCGGTGTTTTTCCTGACAGCTCCGAGGATTTCCTGTCCATGCGTGAATATTTTGAAAGAGAAGCCGGCGAACTTACTCAAGAGGAATTGGATGAACTGGGCGTGGACGGGGAAATTGTCGAGGACCCGTTTTTCGCCGCCATCCTCAATCCCGAGGGCGAGCTCCAGGTCGGCAGCGAGGTCAGCAAGGTTACCAAACATTACATGTTTACCGTGGACGAGAACGATATCGAGCTCCTCGAGGAAATTGAAAATATGTATGTGGTCGATGCGGAGGGTTTGGGCCTACCCAGCCCGGTCGAGATTACCGCCATTGGCGGATACAGCGTCAATGTCGAGGCCACGAGGCGTTGTAAAGAGAAATACGCCTATAAAAACGGCAAATACCGCCGCAGGATCAAGGGGGCTGCTTATATAAGGGATTATTTCTATTACGGCAGCGCCGGTGTAAAAATTAAAAACCAAAAGAGGAAATGGAAAAAAACCAAAGCGGATTATCTCGAAATTTCGGTGTCTTGGAACATCGTCGACTCTCAAGGCAGCCGACATTCTGGCAGCGACACATTTTTCGCCACGGATCGGAAAACGCTAATTATCCCGCTGGCAGGTACCTGGCCCGACCCGCACGGCTTTGTGACGGCAACCCTACTGGCCAGAGATACTTATAAGGGGCGGATATATTCTGGAAGTTGCAGTGTTTCGGTGGACCGTTAGTACCCAAAGCCGTAGTTGGCCAAAATTCAAACGAGGTCTACCTGGCGTAATACCACGAAGGGTTTTGGCTGAGATCCCCAAACGATCCGCAACCTCGGTGAGGGTGTAACCGCGCTGGGTAACCTGGAAAACTGCACCTTTCTTGAAGGTCTCGCTATACCTTGCAAATGTTCTCTTCGTAATGTTTGCCTCCCGTAGTGTTCCAAAACTCGAACGATGTCAACTTGACGCTAATCTCTTGCTGTGTAACGCCTTCACTTTCTGACCTTTAGCTGAATCTCGGTTGAGACCTCAATTCGGTTCTATGATCTTTTTCAAGATGGAGGCGTCTTCACCTTAGCTTGAGGCTGATTTCTTGATCATTGCGATCTTTTTTCTCTTCCATTCAAGCCCGGCGTAGCGGCAGGCTCTACCGATCGTGAAAACATTCCATTCCTTACCAAGGAGATCCTCATGCAAATCTGGGAATGGTGGTCTGTCGGGAGCGGCTCGGTGGGATACTGAAGTATTACCAGCGGGCAGCTTGATGACCTTTCTGGCTCTGAAAAGACCAACATGCGTGGCTTCGAGGGATTTTAAGTGGGGAGACCTCTGCTCGAAAAAACCCACCAGGGGCCAGTTTTCACGGGCAGTCACTCAGCTTCGGCGGAAATTCATATGAAGGCCGGTTTAAAGAAGCCATAAACCGTACAGGTTTGGTCCAAGTTCGACCTCGCTCGAGTTTTGGAACAGTACGGGGAGATTGCTCCAGTCGCAAGCATCCAAGTTGATCCTCAGGGCCCAAAGACTCTCAGGGCTATAAAGTATGTATTATTGCCATCAGCCTCCGGCTCCTTTGATAAAGTAAAGCTTTCTAGATGAATTGCTGGTTCTCTTCCTTCGCTTCTGTGGAGCAACATCCTCCGCACTTTGAGTCGAGGGTGATCCAAAATAAGCCCAATGCGATCATTGAGGTAGTCTAGGTGGGTTCTGTTGAAGGGGCTCAGGGTCGGACCTGAGGTATAACCAAGACGCGAAAGTTCCTTTATCTGATCGAAATATGGAGCCTGATCACGATAAACAAAAACTAGAGACTCAAAATAGGCATCCTTGTAGCCACGCACAGAAATACGAACCACTCGAAATACTTGCCCACAGTCCGGGGAAGAGCTGAACAGACGAGCGTAATATGTTTCGTCTGTTCTCAGAGAAAGAGGGTACCCATCGCTTAGAACCAACTCCGGCCTGTCTATAAAGCCGAGCTCAAAATTTCTTCTAGAAAAAAAGGCGGCAACTTCTTTATCGTCACGTAAGACAGAGGCCAATTCTTCTATATCGTCCGCCGTTAGGAGAAGGCTGTAGCAGCCACTGCGACAACCTGAGAGTACTACACATATTACCCCTACAAGAGAGAGGGCAAACAAAAATCTTGAGTATTTGACCATCGTGATTTCCGATCGATTGGTAAGTTTGGAAAAGAAGACTCGATTTCTCTTACATTCGTGCAGCCTAGATTTCTAAAAGAGATCCAAGAATCGCTGGATGACCACCATGACCCCTACTGTTTATTTAGCGCGCTTGCTCGTCACTGTGCTCCTGATTCGGGATGGCTTGTGCCCAATCGAATTGCGCATCGCGTCCTCACACCTTCCGGGTCTGTCGATCCGCTGAACTTCTTACATCAGTGGTTTTATGGCTCTCGCCAAGCTTCACTCAAAAGATAACTTACCACACTTTGTTTCTGCATATTAAAACGAAATCATCCAAGCCAATTTCTAAGGATTCTCCTGCAAAGTAAATTTACAACGATAGCGTTTTTTTGCAGGTAGTCCCTTTAAATTTCTGATCAATTTCGATCAATTTTTACCAACATTGAATACCCCGGATTGCCGATTTCGGGCCTTATGCGTTGCCATAAACTGCCAGCCGCAAATCCGTGGATAGAAAGTGCGAGCTTCCGTTTCCAGGGAAGCCTATGAGGATTCATCACCCGATATCACCAATGGCCTCATTCCGGACTTCGCGTCTATGCGGCTGGCCAGGCATACACTGGGCAATGGCGCCAAGCATGGACCAAGAGGCAAGCAGCCCTGGTTGCCTATTTCCGGTGCCATCCTCAACGCTTTAGCAAACAACCCAAAGCGCTACCTCTGCCAAACTTGGTCACCATCAATGTCAGCCAACCCCGGAAGGCGCAAATGGTTGCGGCCGCCGTTCCAGAAGTTTTTGCACCCTTGGACTCGCTAAACGTTTAGGACTCCTAGTATGGACTTTTGGCCAGTTGAAACTTTGGGATGCTTTAAAGCACATTGAATCTTCACTGGAGTAACTTCAAGAGATCCAGATAGTAGCCGTAAATGAATGTATTGGGATTGACATGACTTTTGCCAGCCTTAAACAGCAAGTTAGCGGAAATGCTTGAATTCTCCAGATTCTTGAAGCCCCTCCCTTTGCCCACCGCGCGGCGGTGGGGATAGTCGCAACCCGAGGGGTTCAACTGACCGGCCGGCGGAGGCATCGAAATCCGGTAACGTAAAGACGCAGCAGCCTCCCTGAATCTAAATTCGTCCAAATGGAAACTTCCGGGGATGTGGCGGCATCTATGGTTTTTCCCTTATGAAAGTTATTCCACTTGGGTAGTTCGGGGAGGCCAAAAAGGGGTGTTGGAAGGTGTTTAGAATCGATCAAAAACGGCCAAAAACACATTAAAATCCACTGGTTTTCAAAAATGGGCGACCGAGGAAACCCGCTGGAAAAAATGAGTTTAAGCTAGTTCTCACATCATTGACCCGTTGTAAATTTACTTTGCGGGGGAACCCTTAGAAAATCTATAGAATGAGAAGATGCGGGGATCACCTTTTACTTCGCGGAAGTAAAAGGAATCGTCGCGAGATAAAAAAATAGTGTGACTTTTCCGCAACACGTGTCACCGACCCTTTCATAAGCCAGTTGAATATGGTGACTGCTTGATTTCCGGCGTGCATAAGCACTGGCAAAACGAAACAAATACCAATATGGAGGATTGCGATGACCTACAGTCAGAAGAATTTAAAATTGTCCACCCAATTCCTGAAACGGCATGTACAGCTTGCCAACGCACTCTCAAAAAAACGACCCGGCGATTGGGTTTCCAGCAAACTCCCGCTGCAACCCATCGCCCTCCAAGCCAAGCCCGGCTCCAAGGCCGTTGAGTTGTGCAGGCCCGGTTCATTGCTGCTTTTTATCGGTCGCGATGATTCGGGATGCCGTCGGATGGTCCAAGGCTTGAACGAGAGACGATGGGACCTGCTTGGCCCCGCGCTCAAAGCCCTACATGACCGTTTTTCCGAGGCCCGCGGGAGGATTCATGGGCTTCGGAGCCGTTCACTGCTGGGCAGCTTTCGGCTTTTCTATGGGAAAACCCCTGTATGCAGCGGCGTGATCGACCCCATTCTGGGCTTCCACTTTATCGAGGTCGTTCACGAGAGCGACCAACTTCGTCTTCAGGATTTTGAACTCCACCTGGAAACCGACCCAAACATCCATTGGCAGGTAGCCTTGGTTGTGCGGGCACCCCGTTCCAATGCCGTCGAACGTGTTGCGCAAAGCCGGCTTGGCGCTTCCACAACCCGACCGGGTGCCAACTTCTCCGTGGCGCTTGGATTTATTGGTGACGTTGCCGATGCGGCCGTGGACGCGGGAGAAGCAGCCGCTGATGTGGGTGAAGCCGCGGTTGATGCAGGCGAGAACGCTGCCGATGCGGCCGTGGACGCGGGAGAAGCAGCCGCTGATGTGGGTGAAGCCGCGGTTGATGCAGGCGAGGACGTTGCCGACGCGGCCGCGGACGTGGGAGAAGCAGCCGCCGATGCGGGTGAAGCCG
>JBGTRP010000126.1:0-12253 GCA_041940685.1 Acanthopleuribacteraceae bacterium | reverse complement strand
CGGGTCTTCCAATCGCGGGTTTCTCGGGCACGGCCTTTTCCAGCAGCGCAAAGGTCGAATAGGTCGTGTCCTCGGAAGGGCCGTACAGATTATAGACCGCCTGGACCGATGGGCAGGCGTAAATATCATCCACGAGGGCGCGCTGGAAGGGTTCTCCCGCCAAATTCACCACCCGAGCCGAGGCGGGCAATCCCTTGGTTTGGACAAGCTCCGCCATCGCGGAGGGAACCGTATTGATCAAACGCACCCTATTCCCGGCAGCGCCCAATTGAAGCACGTTCTCCACCAGCACCAACTCACCGCCCCAGGCGAGCGCGCCGAATATTTCAAAGACCGAAAGGTCGAAACAGATGGAGGTGCTCGCCAACACCGACTCCAGAACCGGGGCCGGAAAGACTTCGCGCGCCCAGTATGCCAGGGCCGCCACGCTGCCATGGCGAATGCATACGCCCTTGGGTTCTCCCGTGGAGCCCGAGGTGTAGATGATATGGGATAAATTCTCCGGCCGAGGCGGGGTTCCGCGATTTCTCATCGCATCGACCGGTCTTGCCCGGAAGGCCTCGGGAACCACAACAGGAACATCAGCGCCCAAACCCAATTCCCGCGAGTCGGCCAAAAGAACCTTCGGACGGGACATGGACAGGATTCGTTGGCGATGAGCTCTCGGGTAAAGGGGATCCATGGGTACGTACGGACCGCCGGCTTTTAGAACCGCCAACATGCCCACCACCATCTCGGCCGTGCGCGGCAGGCAAAGCCCGACCGGATCTTCGAGCCCAACGCCCATGGCGGCCAATTCGCCTGCAAGCGCCTCGGCTCGGACCAGTAGCTCGCCATAGGTCAGGTGCCGGGTTTCATGGATCAGGGCTACGCGGTTGGGCGTTTTCGCGGCTTGCGCCTCGAACAGGCGATGGGCGCAACGGTCCAGCGGATAATCGGATCGGGTATCGTTCCATTCCCTTACGACTTGCTGGCGCTCCGGTGCGGACAGCGGGGAAACCTCGCCCAGCCGTTGCTCAGGATGGTGGAGAAAGCATTCGAGCACGGCTTGTAAATGGCCCTGCACCCGTTGGATATCCAGGCGGCTGAAGCGATGGGCCTGGTAATGGATGGCAATGCTGAGCACCGAACCCGATGAAGCGAGCAAGGCCAAGGGATAATTGGTTTGTTCGCGAACCTGAACCTGACCCATGCGAAGGCCGCTTTGCTCTTGGCGGAGAGAGCTGTCCACGGGATAATTCTCAAATACGACCAGGCTCTCGAACAGCGCGCTGCCCCGTTTCACCTGGCTCCATTCCTGAATTTTGATGAGCGGCGTATAGGCGTATTGTTCCTGACGGATCTGCCGATCCTGCAAATCGCGCAACCAGTCGAGGAGCCTGGCCTCGCGCGGGAGCCGGACGCGGACGGGCAGACTGTTGATGAAGACGCCGACCATGGATTCCACGCCGGGCAGGTCCGCGGGCCTGCCGGAAACCGTTGCGCCGAAGAGCACATCCTCCTCCGCGGCATAGCGGCTCAACAGCATCGCCCAGGCGCCCTGAACCAGGGTATTGAGGGTGAGATGGTGTGTTCGGGCAAAGCCGGCCAGGGCCTCGGAGAGCCTGAGTTGAAAATGGCGGACATGCCGCTCGGGTTTGGGAACCGCGGAAAGAGAGGCCTTGTCGCCACCACCCGCGAACAAGGGTGTCGGCGCAAAAAATCCACGCAGCGTCTCAGTCCAGTAAGACGCCGCCTCGTCCATGTTCTGACGGCGCAGCCAGGCAATGTAATCGCGGTATGGCGGAGTCGCATCAAAGGCGGGCGCGCGGTTTCGGGAAAGCGCCCGGTAGGCCATGAAAACATCGCGGAAGATGATGGGCAAGGACCAACCGTCGACCATCCCATGGTGGAAGCTCCACAGGAAGCGGTACCCGGTTTCGGACAGCCGGAAGAGCGCGAATCGCATCAGCGGCGGCCGATCCAGGGAGAGGCCCCGTTCTCGGTCCGCGCGCGCGTAAGCCTCCAGCCGTTGCTCCTGCTCGGCTGGCTCCTTCCCCCGCCAATCCTCCCGATGGAGCGGCAACGCCACCTCTCGGTGAACGACCTGAAGCGGCTCGCGATGACCCTGCCAAGTAAAGGAGGTTCTCAGTGGCGCGTGACGCAACATGACCAACCGCCAGGCTTCCAGAAATGCCGGCAATTGAAAGTCGCCTTCCAGGGCGCCGCTCAATTGATCGAAATAAGGATCCGCCTCCTCGTCGTAGCGGGCATGGAAAAGCATGCCCTCCTGCATGGGTGAAAGCGGGTAGAGATCCTGGACATGGCGATCGCGGGATAGAATCCGATCCAGCTCGGTCCCCTCGATTCGGGCCAAGGGGAAATCCGAGGGCGTGCGGCCGCCCGCCTCCGGGGAAAGACAATGATCGATCAACGCGCATAACCCGTCCAGAAATGCCTGGGCCAAACGTCCCACCGCGGCCTCCGGGTAGCGGTCCGTATCGAAGCGCCAGTTCATTTGCAGTTTCCCGCTCAAAACGATGCATGACAGTTCCAGGGAATGGGATTCGCGGTTGGAAGAAGCGCGGTTGGGCCCGCTATCCTCGGGAGCCGCTCCCAGCAGCAGCGACCCTTTCGCGCCTTGGTCCACCTGACCCAGGTAGTTGAATGCCCATTGCGGCCGGGTTTGGGCCCGCAAGGCCTGGCGCACACGCGCGTCCGGGCTCAAATAGCGCAGCAGGCCGTAGCCGATGCCCTTCCCGGGCACCGCGCGCAACCGTTCCTTCACGGCTTTAATGGCCTCTCCCGGGCCCCCGGCCGGTAGCGTGAGGCGCAGGGGATAGCGGGTGGTAAACCAGCCCACCGTCCGCGAGAGGTCCACGTCATCGAAGAGATCTTCCCGTCCATGCCCTTCCAGGCTCAACAACAGGGAAGGCTCCCCTGTCCAGCCCGCATGCGCCTGCAAAAGCGCGGTCAGCAGCAGGTCATTGATTTGGGTGTTGTATACCGGCGGCGCTTGAGTAAGCAGGGACCGGGTCCGGGCCTCATCCAGTTGATTGGTGAGGCGCGCGCTCGCCGCGGACTCGGGTTCCAAAACGCCGCTCTCTCCGGTGGAATCCATGGCCTGGTCCAGCCAAAAATCGAGTTCCTCGCGCAGGGTCTCGGAGCTCGCGTGGACTTCCAGCCGCCGGGCCCAGGTTTTGAAAGAAGTCGTCTTCGGCGGAAGCTTCGCCTCTTGCCCAAGGGCGAATTGGCGGTAGAGCATTTGCAGGTCTTCCATGAGAACCCGCCAGGAAACCGCGTCCACGACCAGATGATGGATCACGATCAGCAACCGGCCGGGAACATTCCGCCCATGCTGAAAATAAACCATTCTCAGCGGGGGTCCGCGCCAGGGATCGAGGCTGGCTTGCGCGCGCCCGCAAATCCTCTCCAGGGCGAACAAGCGCCGCTCTGGATCCAGACCGGAAAGCGCCACCATGGCGAAGGACGGCGGGGCCTTTTCAGGAGAAACCCACTCTTGGGTCGGGAGCTCCTCATCGGCAATAGAGAACCGCGCACGCAAGGCATCGTGATGCGCCATCAGATGTTGCAAGGCCCGCTCCATCAAAACGGGATGGGTTTCCGCCGGGATTTGCAGGAATAGGGACTGATTGAAATGGTGGGGCTCGGGCAAACGCCGTTCAAAGAATTCCCATTGAATGGGGATCAGCGGGACCGGACCGGTAATCGCTTCTTGTTCCGCTCGAATCGGTTGCGCTTCCCCGGCCACAAGCGCCAATTCCCCGATGGTCTGATGCTGGAAGAGTTGGCGGGGCGAGATTTTCAAGCCGGCCTGGTTGGCCCGTGAAACGATTTGAATGCTCAGAATGGAGTCGCCCCCCATCTCAAAGAAATTATCGGATGTCCCCACGCGCTCAAGGCCCAGGACCTCGGCCCAAATCCGGGCCAGCCGCCGCTCTTTTTCGCTTCGGGGCGGCTGAAAGGCTTCTCCGGGCTTGGCCGGCGCGATATCCATGGCGGCCAATGCTTTGCGGTCGATTTTTCCATTGGCGTTCAAGGGCAGGGATTCCAGCCGGAGGAAGAAGGCGGGAACCATATAATCCGGCAGGCTCTGGCTCAGGAAACCGCGCAGCCCTCGCACCAGGTCGGCGTCCCGTCCATCCTTTTGGGAGCTGGAGAAATAGGCGTGGAGACGGCTCCGGCCCGTTTCATCCTGCATGGCCAGCACCACGGCCTCGGAAACCTCGGGGTGATCTCGCAGCCGGGTTTCGATTTCACCCAGCTCGATGCGGAACCCCCGAATTTTGGTTTGATGATCGATGCGGCCCTGAAACTCGATCGCCGGGCCGGAGGATCCGTCATCGGCGAAAAAGCGCGCCAAATCCCCGGTTCTGTACAGCCGGCTGCCGGGAGCACCTTTGCCTGCCGCAAACGGATTCGGCACAAAGCTGACCGCGCTCTTTTCCGGGGCCGCGAGGTACCCGCGCGCGAGACAGACGCCCCCGATGCAAAGTTCCCCGGAAACACCGATGGGCACGGGCTGAAGATGCGGATCCACGAGGTAGCACTGGGTATTGTCGATGGGCGCGCCCAGCGGCACAACCGCGTCTTCCTGATGGCCCCGGCTCTCCCATGAGGTCATGTTGATGGAAGCCTCGGTAGGTCCATAAAAATGGTGAAGCCTCGCTTGCGACCATTGGTGGAAGCGGTTCAAAATATCTCGGGAAAGTGACTCGCCGCCGCAGAACACCAGGCGCAAGCAGCGCGGCGCCGCGGTTGTGGTTTGCTCGAGAAGCGCCCGCAGGAGCGAGGGCACGAAGTGGACCGCGCCAATCCGTTGCCGATCCATCAGTCGAACCAGCACAACGGGATCGCCCTGGGCTCGCGGGGGCGTCAGCACGCAGGTTGCGCCCACCGGCCAGGACGCGGCCAGTTCCCATAGCGAAATATCGAAGCCAAAGGAGGCGGTTTGCAGGAATCGTTCGTCCCCGCCGATTCCAAATCTCCGAGTGGCCCAACCGAGCCGGTTGCCGATGGCCCCATGGGAAACCGCGACCCCCTTGGGCCTTCCCGTGGAGCCCGAGGTATAAATGGCGTAGGCCAAATTTTCGGGCCGGATTGCGGGGAGGTTGCCATCATGAAACGCGGGAGGCATTGGCATCCTGGAACCCATCCAATCCTCTAGCAAAACCGTTTCCGCATGGGTGGCGAGCTTCAGGCTGGAAAGCCTTTCCTGCATCAGCAACAGAGAAACCCTCGCATCCGAGAGCATGAAATTCAGCCGTTCCACTGGGTAGCCGGGCTCCAGGGGAAGGTAACCGGCCCCTGCCTTGAGGATCGCCAGCAGGCCGAGCGCCAACTCGGGACCCCGTTCACAACAAAGCCCGACCAACTCGTCCGGGCCGGCGCCTTGGGAGCGCAAATATTGGGACAGGCGGCCCGCCATCTCATTCAAAAACCCGTAGCTAAGGTTGCAACCCTGGAAAACGAGAGCGACGCGGTCGGGACTTTGCGCGGCGCGCGCCTCAAAGGGAACATGGATGCCGGCCGGCAGGGACAGATCCCTATCGGTATCGTTCCAGGCCAACACCAACGCTTGCATTTCTTCTCTGGTGAGAAGGCTCAACTCGCCGAGACGACGGTCCGCGTGTTCAGCCATCCAACCGACCACTTTGCAGAGATGAACGGCCAAGCGGCGAATCGTCGTTTCTTTGAAGAGGTCGATGTTGTACTCGAAATAACCCCTCAATCCGGCCTCGGACTCCTCCAGGTTCAGCGCCAGATCAAATTTGGCCACTCTTTGCTGGAGCCCGCCGCCCGGGGCGAGCTCCAAACCGGGCAGGCGAGGTTGTGCGCGCGGCGCGTTTTGCAAGGCGAATATGACCTGGAACAAAGGCGTATAGCCGAGATCGCGCTCCGGCTGAAGGGCGTCCACCACCCTTTCGAAAGGCGTATCCTGATGGGTATAGGCGTCCAGCGCCATACCCCGCACACGGGCCAACAGCTCCACAACCCGGGGATTGCCGGAACAATCGTTCCGCAACACCAGCGTGTTGACGAAGAAACCAATCAGGTTTTCGGTCTCCCTTCTGTGCCGGTTGGCAATGGGCGTTCCCAAACATACCGTTTCCTGGCCGCTGTACCGGGCGAGCAACAGCGAGAACGCCGCCTCCAGGCACATGAACAGCGTGGTTCCGGTTCTTGCGCCCAGGGCCCGAACCGCATCCGTTTCCGGCGGGGAAAAGAGGACCGGCGCCCGTTTGCCGACAAAGGTCTGCACTCTTGGGCGGGGCCGGTCGGTAGGCAGTTGCAGCAGAGCGGGCGCGCCGCCCAGGTGGTTGGTCCAGTAGTCGAGTTGGGCGCGGGCGGCCTCGCCCCGCAACCAGCGATGCTGCCAACTGGCGTAATCCGCGTATTGAATCGGCAATGCGGACGGAGGCGCCTGTTCCTGCAAGCGGCCGCGGTAAAGGTCCACCCACTCGCGGACCAGGACGCCCATGGACCACCCGTCCGTGATCATGTGATGCATATTGAGAATCAGTTGATGCTCCGCCTCGTCCATGCGAATCAAAATCACGCGCATCAGCGGCGTACGCGAGAGCAGGAAGGTTCGGGCCGCCTCCTCGCCGAGCAGGACTTGCGCCTCGTGGTTCCGCGCTTCCGGAGAGAGCGCTCCCAAATCCAAGATTTCGAGGGGGATCGGTAGTTTGGCGGCAATCGCCTGAACGGGCCGGCCCTCCCGCGTGGGAAAGGAGGTCCGTAAAATTTCATGGCGCGCCACCAGCTTGCCGAGCGCCCCTTCCAGGGCCAGCGTTGCAAGCAACCCCTTCAGGCGTAAGCTGATGGGAATATTGTAGGTGGCGCTGGGACCCTCGAGCTGATCCAAAAACCACAACCTCTGCTGCGCAAAGGAAAGGGGAAGATCGCCCGTCCGTGGAACGCTTTCGATGGGCGCCTCGGCAACCCCGGCCTCACCGCTCAACCGAATTTCGATCCGCTGTGCAAGGGCCTCAATCGTCGTGTCTTCGAATAGGATGCGCAGGGGAAGCACAATCGAGAAATATTCCTGAATTCGAATCAAAACCCTTGTCGCGAGCAGGGAATGCCCACCCAAACCGAAAAAGTTTGCGCGAACACTCACCCGTTCGAGGCCCAAAACCTCGCACCATATGGCGCATAAAATTTCTTCCCTATGGTTTCTGGGCGCAACAAAGGCCTCTTTCGCGCCTGGTTGCGGTTGATCCGGCGCGGGAAGCGCGCGCCGGTCCACTTTACCGCTCGCGGTCAGGGGCAACGCATCCAAAAACAGAATTTGATCGGGAACCATGAACGCGGGCAAGCGCCGCGCGAGGAGCGCGCGCAAACTCGTGGCCAGCGCCCGCAACGCCTCTTCGGGCTGCCCGCTTTGCAAGGGCGCGCAGTAGGCAACCAGCCGAGCCGGGCCGGGCCTCGCTTGGCCGGGCCTCGCTTGGTCGGGCCTCGCCTGGCCGGGCACATCTTCACGGACCAGAACCACCGCGTCCCGGATCCCGTCATGGCCGGTCAGGAGCGCCTCGATCTCTCCGGGCTCCAGGCGCAGCCCGCGCAGCTTGACCTGTTGGTCGATTCGGCCCTGGTAATGAAGGTTCCCGTCGCGGCTGAAACGCGCCAGATCGCCGGTTTTATAAAGCCGGCCGCCGGGCTCCGGGCCGAAACAATCGGGGACAAAGCTTTGGGCCGTCAAACGGGGCCGGCTCCAATAACCGCGGGCCGGATTGACGCCGCCGATACACAACTCGCCTGCCACCATGGGAGGCGCCAGGCGGAACCCGGGATCCAAGATCAGAATGCGCGTATTGTGGATGGGCTTGCCGATGGGAACCCCGGCCGCGGAGGACTCCTCGCGGCAAGGATGGTAGCTAACGTCGATGGCCGCCTCGGTGGGCCCGTAAAGGTTGTAAAGCGAGATCTCCTGGTTTTGGCGGATGGACCGCAAAAACCGCCGCTGTAAATCCTCGGAAAGGGCTTCGCCACTGCAAATCACCCTTTTCAGAGGCGCCAGGTCACGGGGCTGGCAGCCTTCCAGGAAGGCGCTCAGCATGCTGGGCACGAAGTGAAGAGTGGTGATTCCATGGCGGGCAATGACCGCGCGCAGGTAAAGAGGATCGCCATGCCGTTCCGGTTCCAGCACCACCAGGCAGGCGCCGCTCATGGGGGGCCAGAGAAATTCCCAGGCGGAGACATCGAAGCTGAAAGGCGTTTTCTGCAGTACGCGGTCCCCGGGGCCCAACCGGAAATAATCCTGCATCCAGGCGATGCGGTTGCCAAGGCTGATATGGCGGTTCATCACGCCCTTCGGGGTTCCGGTAGAACCCGAGGTGTAGATCAGGTAAATCAGGTTTTCCGGAGCGGCCCGGCGGATGGGCGTTTCCGGCTCCGGCCTCGCATCCAACACCCGACCCCAGGCATCCAGCCGCACCAGGGTGACCGCGTGATCCGCGATGGGCGCGGGCGTTTCCCCGGTCAGGCAAACCGCGACGCCGGCATCGGCGAGCATGAACGCAAGCCGCTCCTCGGGGTAGCCGGGCTCCAGTGGAAGGTAGGCGCCGCCGGCTTTGAAAATGCCGTACAGGGCGACGACCATCTCGAAAGAGCGCTCCATGCAAACGCCGACAAGGGAGTCCGGCCCAATGCCAAGCCCCGCCAGGCAGCCCGCGAGACGCTCGGAGGCGGCGCTTAGCGCGGCGTAGCTAAAGGACCGTTCCGCGTATACGAGCGCGATGCTATCCGGGCTTCGCGCCGCCTGTCCCTCGAAAAAGGAGAGCGGGCTCGGGTCCCTGGGCATCTCTCGTTTGGTATCGTTCCAGCCGTGTAAGATGCGTTCCCGCTCAGAATCGGTAAGGAGCTCATGGGCGGAAAGGAGACGCGCCGGCTGGGAGGCCACGCCTCCCAGCAGCAATTCAAAGTGGCCGGCCACCTGGAGGATGGAGGCGCGGTCGAATAAATCGGTGTTGAAATCATAAAAACATGCCAGCTCCGAACCGGCTGGCTCCACGGTCAGGGTGACATCGAATTTGGCGCTGCCATGAAGGTCCGCGCCCAGCGGCGCCAAATTCAAGCCGGGAAGGCGACGTTCGCTGGTCGGCGCGTTCTGCATGACGAACATCACCTGGAACAGAGGCGCGTGATCGAGGTTCCGTTCCGGATGGAGGGCGTCGACGAGTTGCTCAAAGGGCAGGTCTTGATGCGCGTAGGCATCCAGGGCGTTGCCCCGCACGCGCGTAAGCAGATCGAGGAAGGAAAAACCCTCCTCAAGTCGGGTTCGCAGAACCAGCGTATTGACGAAGAAACCGATAATATGCTCGATCTCCTGTCGGTTCCGGTTGGCGATCGGGGTTCCGATACAGACATCGTTCTGACCGCTGTAGCGCGCGAGCAAGGCCGCGAACACGGCCTGCAAGACCATGAATAGGGTGGCGTCGTTTTCCCGGCTCAACGCCTCCAACTCTCGCGCAAATGATTCAGAGAGCCTCGTGATCAGACGCTCGCCACGGAAAGTTTGCATCGCTGGACGGGGCCGGTCCGTGGGCAGGTTCAGCAATTTGGGAATACCCCGCAGGCGCTCGACCCAATAACGGCATTGGGCTTCCATCACCCCGCTGTCCAGCCATTGCCGTTGCCAAAGCGAATAGTCCGCGTACTGGATCGGCAGTTCCGGAACCCGGGCGCGAACACCATCCAGGTCGGCCTGGTAATGGGAAACCAACTCGCCCACCAGGACGCCCATGGACCACACATCGGACACGATATGGTGTTGGGTGACGGCCAATACATGGTCCCGAGGCCCCAGGCGCAACACCGTTTCACGCATCAGCGGACCCCGCGCGAGATCAAAGGGCGCCCGCGCCTCCTCGGCCGCCACATCGCGCGCCGCCGCCAAGGCCTCGCCCGCGAGGCCTTGCAGGTCCGCCAACACGAGCCGGCTTTGCCGGAAAGGCAGGATCTTTTGCGTGGGCTCTCCATCCAGGACCGGAAACACCGTGCGCAGTGTTTCATGGCGACGTTTCAGACGCGCAAGGCCCCCTTCCAGGGCGGAAGAATCCAATGGCCCGCTCAAACGCAGCGCAATGGGAATATGATAGGCTTTCGATCCCTCCAACTTGTCCATAAACCAAAGGCGTTGCTGGGCATGGGACAAGGGGATGCGGTCGCGCGCGGGAAGGCCATCGGCATTTCGCGGCATGGGCGGAATGGGAGGCAGGGCTCGGAGCGCCCCATCTTGGCGCGCCTCTTCAATTTGTTTCGCAAGGCCCGCGACCGTGGGCCATTCAAACACCGCCCGCAAGGGCAACTCCACGGCAAAAGCCTGACGCACCCGCGAAATTACGCGCGTGGCCAGCAGCGAATGTCCGCCCAGTTCGAAGAACCCTTGGCCGGCGCCAACCTCGGTCAGACCAAGCGCCTCGCACCAAATTCCGGCTAACAACTCCTCCGTAGGCGTCAGCGGTCTTGGTTCCTCGTCCTTCACCAGGGGCTCTGGCGCGGGAAGCGCCTTCCGATCGACCTTGCCACTGGCGGTGAAGGGCATTTCCGCGAGGAAAACGAATCGGGCGGGAACCATGTGCTCGGGCAACTTTTGAAGCAGATAGGCCCGCAATTCGGGATCGGCCTCATGTTCCCGGCCGGATGGCTTCTGTACATAGGCGACCAAACGCCGGGGTCCGCTCTCCTCCCATGAAACGACCACCGCCGTCGCCACCGATTCGTGGCCCATGAGAGCCGCCTCGATTTCGCCCGGCTCAATGCGGAACCCGCGCAGCTTGATCTGGTGATCGACGCGCCCCAGGCACTCGATCCTACCGTCGGCCAGGTAACGGCCCAAGTCGCCACTGGCGTACATCCGGTCGCCCGGTATCTTGCCGAAAGGGTTGGGCGTCATTTTTTGAGCCGTCAAGGCGGGCTGGTGCAAGAATCCGCGCGTCAGGCCGACACCGCTGATGCAAAGCTCGCCCGCCACACCGACGGGAACCGGCAGACCCCGCGCGTCGAGCGCGTAAATCCGAATATTGTCGATGGGCCTGCCGATGGGCGCGCGACGCGGAGCCCCGTCCGAGCCGTCGCAAAACCATGTTGTGCTGGAAGGCGATTCGGTGGCGCCGAAACGGTTGAGCAAAGGGGCGCCGCATTGATCGCGAAACCGCTGGAACAACGCGTGGGACAGCGCTTCGCCGCTGGTGATCCAGAGCCTCACATGGGGCAGCCGCCGCGCGGGATCGCTCATTTCTTCCAGCAGGACCTGAAGCATGGAGGGCACCAGGGCGAGGCGGGAAATCCGGTACGCCGCGAGGGCGGCCAGGAAACGCCGGTGGTTTTTCACCAATTCAGAGGGGAGAATCACCGTGGGGACGCCCTTCAGCAAGGGGCTGAAAATTTCATAAAAAGCGTCGATAAAGCTCAGCGATGTCTTGAAACAGCAGAAATCCACGGAATGAAAGGGGAAGCTGCGCCACATCCAAACCAGGTGATTGACCGCATTGCGCTGGCTTCCCACCACGGCTTTTGGGATACCCGTGGTGCCGGAGGTGTACATGACATAAATCATGCGATCCGGCCCCGGGTCGATTTGGGGAAGCCTCTCGATTGGGTTCGGCAAGGGTTGGTCGAGCAAAAGCACGCGGAGCCCCTCACGGGCCAGGCCCGGGGCAAGACCCGCGCGCGTCAGCACCAGCCGGATCCGGGAATCCCGCATCATAAAGTCGAGCCGTTCCCGGGGATAATCGGGGTCGAGGGGAAGGTAGGCAGCGCCCGCTTTGAGAATGGCCAACAAGCCCACGATCATTTCCAAGGACCGCTCCACGTGGATACCCACCGCGGCTTCTCCTCCAATCCCCAGGGCCCGTAAGCGGTGGGCCAAGGCCTCGGATCGGTCGTCCAAAACCTGAAAGGTCAGCCACGAGGTTCGCGATTCCTCATCGCCCGCCATGACGAGAGCCGTTGCATCAGGCCTGCGCCTCACCCGTTCCCGAATCCAGTCATGGGGAAATCGGTGTGTCGGTTGGACGCGGGCGGTGTCGTTCCAGTGGATCAGCAGTATGCGCCGCTCGTCCCGCGTCACCCACTCCGCCCGCGAAATCCGCCGGCGCGGCCGGTCGAGGAAGGCGGCGGCCAGGGATTCGAAATGCCGAATCATCCGCCGGATTGTCGTGGCGTCAAAAAGATCGACATTGTACTCCATATGCCCGTACAGCCGTTCGCCGGCCTCCACGAGCGTCAGGCTCAGGTCGAACTTGGA
>JBGTRP010000125.1:0-12279 GCA_041940685.1 Acanthopleuribacteraceae bacterium | reverse complement strand
GGAGAAGGTTTGGGGCGACTGGAAAAGCAAATTGTGCTACAGTTGGCCTCTGATATGGAAGGCCAAAGCGTCTACCTGATCAATCAAAGGCAGGAAGAAGTCGTCTCGGGAGTCATCGAAAACCTGAAACGCGCATATGAGGATTACAGTGACGGCTACGGCGAAGAGGTGCTGAGCTCCTACCTCAACACCGCGCGGCGGTTGTTGGGAGAACTAACGGGCGAAACCACCGTCGAAGATATCCTAGACCGAATGTTTTCCAATTTCTGCTTGGGAAAATAGGCCATGAAAACGGATGTGATCATTATCGGCGCGGGCCATGCCGGCTGCGAGGCCGCCTGGGTGACGGCCAATTTGGGATTGAGAACCACCCTGTTTACCATCAATTTGGATATGGTGGGCCAAATGTCCTGCAATCCGGCCATCGGCGGACTGGCCAAGGGCCATATGGTGCGCGAGCTGGACGCCTTGGGCGGTTTGATGCCGACCATCGCCGATGGGACCGGCATCCAATTTCGCATGCTGAACAAAAGCAGGGGACCCGCGGTGCAGGCACCACGCTGCCAGTCGGACAAAGTCGCCTATCGCGAGACAATACGTCAAGTTTTAGAAGCACACGAAAATATCTTCCTCAAACAGGGAATCGTGACCCGGCTGTTGGTAAAGGGTGACCGGGTCATGGGCGTGCGGCTCAAGGACGGCGATGAGGTCCATGCGCCCAAAATCATCGTGACCACGGGCACTTTTTTGGGCGGCAAGGTGTATATCGGCGACGAGGTGTACCAGGCTGGTCGTTGTAATGAGCTGGCGTCATTGGAGTTAAGTGAAAGCGTAACCGGTTTGGGTTTTGCTCTTGGACGCATGAAAACGGGCACTCCGGCCCGTTTGCATCGCAAAACCATCGATTTCTCCAAGTTCGAGCAACAATGGGGCGACGAGGAACCGGTATTCTTTTCCTACGCCACGCGGGAAACGCGCCTGGAGCAGGTCTGTTGTTATTTGGGATATACCAATGAGGAGACCCATGGGCTGATTGCCGAAAATATTCAACGGTCGCCGCTTTATTCAGGAGAAATTCAGGGAGTGGGTCCCCGTTATTGTCCCAGCATCGAGGATAAAATCGTGAAGTTCCCGCAACGGGACCGCCACCAGATTTTCCTGGAGCCGGAATCTCATCACACCCTGGAAATCTATGTCAACGGCATGTCTACCTGCCTGCCGATCGACGTGCAGAAGCGCATGTATCGCACCATTCCGGGCTTGGAAAACTGTGAGATCCTGCGGCCGGGCTACGCGGTGGAGTACGATCATATCGACCCCACTGAGAACAAACCGACCCTGGAAACCAAACGGGTCAACGGCCTCTACATGGCGGGTCAGATCAACGGCACCTCCGGCTACGAGGAAGCCGCGGCTCAGGGTTTCGTGGCCGGCGTCAACGCCGCGCTTTCCTTTCTGCAGCGGGAGCCGTTGGTCTTGGGCCGGGAGGCCGCCTATATCGGCGTGCTGATCGATGATTTGGTGACCAAGGGCACCAAGGAACCCTATCGCATGTTCACCTCCCGCGCCGAGCATCGCCTCTTATTGGATGTGTTCACCGCGGATGAACGCCTTGCCGCCCTGGCCCATCGCATCGGATTGATTTCCGGTCAGCGCCATGACAGCATCGTCGCAAAATACCAAACCATCTCCGCCGATATCGAGCGTCTCAAGGCGTGGAAAATCAAGCCGAGCAAACAGAATCGGGAAAAATTCGCGGCGCGCAATGTGCCTCTCAAACAGGTGACCAGCGCCTATGAGTTATTGCGCCGGCCGAATCTGAGCTTGGCCGATATTCAGGCATGCATGGACGGGCCAAGCATCGAGACGGATCATGTTTCCTTGCTGGAACACAAGGTGCGCTACGCGCCCTATGTCCAAAAAGAGCACGAGGAGTTGGCAAAACTGGAATCCCTGCGGCACCTGGCCATACCCCGGGGCTTTGATTACGCGAAGGTGCCGGGTATGAAAAAAGAATTGCTTGAGAAACTGTGCCAGATCCGTCCCGATACGCTGGATCAGGCATCCAGAATTAGCGGGATGAACGCTTCCACGCTGGCGATACTCCACGTCTTCATCAAAAGATTTCATCAGGAACAACGCAAAACGGCATAGACATGCCAACCAAACGAAGGGTTGCGAGGTATTTCGGAGCCATGGGCCAAATTATCGCGGTAGTAAATCAAAAGGGCGGGGTGGGGAAGACCACGACGGCGGTTAATCTCGCCGCATCCCTGGCCTTGATCGACAAAAAAATCCTCATCATCGATTTCGATCCCCAGGGCAATGCAAGCAGCGGAGTGAACATTCGCAAGGATGAGGCGGAAACCAATATTTATCAGGTTTTATCGGAGCGAGCCACCATCGAGGATGCCTTCATTGCCTGTGAAATTCCTTCGCTGTTCGCGGTTGCCGGGCATCGCGACCTTGCCGCCGCGGAGGTGGAGTTGGTCAATGAAGTGGGCCGGGAATACGTGTTAAAAAACATTTTGGATCCGATCAAGCATCGCTTCGATTACATTTTCATCGATTGCCCGCCCTCCTTGAGCCTGTTGACGATTAATGCCTTGACCGCCGCGGATGGAGTGGTGATTCCCATCCAGGCGGAGTACTACGCGTTGGAAGGGGTGACCGATCTCATCAACACCATCCAACTGGTGACCAAACGCCTCAACAGGGATTTACAAATTACCGGTATTTTGATGACCATGTACGATGAACGCACCAACCTCTCACAGCAGGTGCTCAACGATGTGCGCACCTATTTTGGGGACCGCTTATACAAAACCATCATTCCGCGCAATGTGCGCCTCAGCGAGGCCCCCAGTTTCGGCAAGCCGGCCATGCTGTACGACATGCGCAGCAAGGGCGCACAGGCGTACTTGAAGCTGGCAAAGGAGTTTTTGAATGGTCAAAAAGTCAGGGCTCGGTAGGGGACTGAGCGCCCTCATCCCCTCCAACACGGAATCGGAAAATCCCGAGGACCGCTACGAGGAGCTTTCCCTGGACCTGTTGATCCCCAACCCGGATCAGCCGCGCCATACCTTCCACCAGGAACGGTTGCGCGAGTTGGCGGATTCCATCAAACACAACGGCGTCATTCAACCCATCATCGTGACCCCGCGCAAGGATCGCTATATCGTGATCGCGGGGGAACGGCGTTGGCGGGCCACCAAGTTGGCGGGATACGATAAGATACCCGCCATCGTGCGCCAAATTGAAAAGGGAAAAATGCTGTCGCTGGCCCTGCTGGAAAACATCCAACGCCAGGAGCTCAACCCCATCGAGGAAGCGCTCGCCTACCGACGCCTCTTGGACAGCAGTGGCTTCACTCATGAGACACTTGCTCAAAACCTTGGAAAGAATAGAGTTACCATTACCAACACCCTGCGTTTGCTCAAGCTGCCCGAGTCCATCAGGGACCTTATTCAAGACAGCAGGCTTTCCTTTGGTCACGCCCGTTGCCTGGTCACCGTGGAGAACGAGGAAAAGGTGGGCAAGCTGGCGGAGAACTGTATTGAAAAACAGTGGTCGGTCCGTGAGCTGGAGAAAAGAATCCAGAAAGATCGTGAAAAAAAAGGGAAAGGTAAAAAAACTAAAAATAAGGAAACCAAACAACTTGAAAGGAAGCTAGCCAAACATCTCAATGCCAAAGTGGCTATTGCCGGGGAAGGCAAAAAAGGTAAAATAGCCATCATTTACGATTCGGAGAGCGCGTTTCGCAGAATCATCGCGACCATTTTGAATCGTGCGGATTTGGAGAGTCATACGGATGGCTGACAAGGGTTTATTGAGCGGGCTGATTCTGGAAGGCACCCGATTCGAGGGCAAGCTCTTTTTCAGCAACAAGATGCGAATTGATGGCGAGTTCACCGGGGAAATTGTCTCCGAGGACCAGTTGATCGTGGGCAAAACCGCCAAGGTCGACGCCAATATCCGGGTACGGGAGTTGCTGGTCATGGGCGAGGTGAAGGGAACCATCTCCAACTGCGCCACCTTGGAAATACAAAAGGGAGGCCGGGTCTTGGCCGATATTCGGGTGGAAACGCTGGATATCAAACCCGGAGCCATCTTTGAAGGAAAGTGCGCCATGGTTCCCGAGGATGGCAAAAAAAAACAAGGTACGGGTAAATAATGTCGTGGTTTATTAAAAAATCGGCTCCCATCAAGGTCGAGGGAAATAAGGTAAAGATTCCCGAAGGCTTGTGGGAAAAGTGTCCCAGCTGCAAGGAGATCGTCTACCGCCAGGAACTGGTCCGCAACGACAGCGTATGCCCCAAGTGCCAGTACCATTTCCGGTTGGCGCCCCATGAGCGGTTGAAACGGCTGTTCGATCAACAGAAATTCGAGTTGCTCTACGACGATATCAAATCTTCCGATCCCTTGGGTTTTAAAGGCCTGAAACGCTATAAAGACCAACTCAAGGCGCTGGAGAAAAGGCGCTTGGATCAGGAAGCCGTTTGGGTGGCCCGCGGCAGTATTGGTGGGCGTGAGAGCCTGGTGGGCGTCATGGACTTCAGTTTTCTGGGCGGGTCCATGGGCTCGGTGGTCGGAGAGAAGATTACCCGCGCCGTGGAGGCGGCAACCGAGGAAGGCCTACCCCTGATCGTCTTTTCCTGCAGCGGTGGCGCGCGCATGATGGAAGGCGCGCTTTCCCTAATGCAAATGGCGAAGATCAGCTCGGCCTTGGGACGCCACTCCGCCAGGGGATTGCTGTTTATTTCCGTGCTGACGGATCCCACCACGGGCGGGGTAACCGCCTCCTACGCCATGCTGGGCGATTTGAATATCGCGGAACCCAAGGCGTTGATCGGGTTCGCCGGTCCGCGCGTCATTCAGCAGACCATCAACCAGAAGTTGCCGCCGGGTTTCCAGCGCGCCGAATTTCTTTTGGAGCATGGCATGTTGGACGCCATCGTGGAACGAAAGCAGATGCGCAACAAGCTCATCAATTACCTCAACTTTTTTTGCCCGCCTATATAACCTGATGAGCGGCTGAGCCGTCAAAATTCGCGAGGGGCGAACGGAATGTGGCCGGAACCCGAACCTCCCTTGAAGCTGCTCGCCTCCCAAACCGAGTGGCGTCGGTTTCGCCCGGGTTTGGATCGCGTGAAGAACGCCTTGCGCGCCCTGGATCACCCCCATGAGCGCTACGAGCATGTCTTGGTGGGCGGCACCAATGGCAAAGGTACGGTGAGTCTGAACCTGGCGCGGGCGTTGCCCGGAAGGGTGGGACTGTTTCAATCGCCGCATGTGGTTGATGTGCGCGAGCGAATCACGATCGATGGCGAGTGGGTTCCCGATGCATGCTGGCAAGAGGCGGAACGGGAGGTGTATCGACGCTTGCCGCGGCCCGAGCTGAGTTATTTCGAGTGGTTGTTGGTGATCGCGGTGCAAATATTTGCCAAGGCCGAGGTGGATAGGGCGGTGTTCGAGGTTGGCCTGGGAGGCCGCTGGGACGCCACCAATGCGTTGCGGCCGCGATTTTCCCTGATCACCAACGTGGGTTGGGACCATATGGAGATCTTGGGTCCCGACCTGGAGTCCATCGCGCTGGAAAAAATCGAGATCGGCCGCGCGGGAAGGCCTCTGCTCCTGCCGCGCAGCTTACAAGCCATGCAAAAGGTACAAGCCAGGTTGGAAGCCATGGGTTGTCTGGTTCGCTATTACGAGGATCGCGGCGAATTCGAGGATAACCGGAGGCTCGTGGAACGCGCATTGCAGGAATGGGGCCTGGCCGACAGGCGCAAGCATTGGCTATTGCCTCCGGGAAGACGGGAACGGATGGATCTGGGTGCGGGTTTGTTCCTCGATGGCGCGCACAATCAAAATGGCTGGACCGATATGGTGCGTTGGCTCGATCGAGTCCACGGCCGCCCGATCCCCATATTGGCGAGCCTGTCGCGCGGCCGGGACCCCGAGCTTTTTTTACGCATCCTGGAACCCATCCGCGAAGAAGTTTGGGTATGGCCGGTGGGCTTTGAGCGGGAATTGCCGCTTTCCCAATGGCCGCAAGGAGTAAGGCCTATCCATGGCGAAAGATTAGATTCCCTGCTGGAAAAGCCCCTGTTGGTCTGTGGTTCGCTGTACCTGGTGGGCGCCTTCAAGCGTTGGCTGGCAGGCAGAGGGCCGGGGCAGCCAAGTAAAACGGATAATGGAACCAGAAGCTAGAATAAAGAAAAGTTCAATGGGAGCTTCCCGGGTGGTATAAATCTCTAGATGAAGAAAAAGACTTACTTTCAACGCCAGAGCCAGGCGGCGCTGGTTGAAAAATATCGCATGATCGGCGAGTCCGAGGCCTTTCTCGACACCATGCAGCAGGTCTCGCGGGCCGCGCGCGTGAACCGTCCGGTATTGATCATTGGCGAACGTGGAACGGGCAAGGAATTGGTGGCGGCGAGGCTGCACTACCTTTCGCCGCGCTGGCAGCAGCCCAAAATCGCCATCAATTGCGCGGCCTTTTCCCCTGAGCTTTTGGAATCGGAGATCTTCGGCTACGAGCAGGGCGCGTTCACCGGCGCCTTCCGCACCAAACCGGGTCGATTCGAGCTCGCGGACGGTGGCAGCCTTTTCCTGGACGAGTTGGCCCAAAGCCCCATGGCCTTGCAGGAAAAAATCCTCCGCGTGCTGGAATACCAGGAGTTCGAGCGGGTAGGCGGCGTGGAGACCCTGCGCGTGGACGTCCGCGTGATCGCGGCAACAAACCAGGACCTGCCCCGGCTTAGCGGCGAGGGAAAATTCCGCGATGATTTGTTGGACCGCCTCTCCTTTGAGGTGATCACCCTGCCGCCGCTACGCTGTCGCAAGGAGGACATACCCCTGCTGGCGTCCGCCTTCGCGCTTCGCATGGCTCACGAAATGGAGCTGGAAGAACCGCCCGGAATCAGCCAAAAAGCCATGGAAGTGATGATGGATTATTCCTGGCCCGGTAATGTGCGTGAGCTGAAGAATGTCATGGAACGGGCGGTGTACCGAAACCAGGGGGAAAACATTGAGCATATTGATTTTGATCCCTTCCAATCCCCCTACCGGCCCGGGGCGTCGGCCGGAGTTGCGGACTCCGCTGGAGAATCGATGACGGCGGCGGAAATTCCGGTCCAGGGCGGGTATGGCGGCAACCTGACCGAGGCCATCGAGGCCCTGGAAAGGAAAATGGTGACCCAAGCCCTGAACCAACATCAGTTCAATCAGAAAAAAGCGGCCGAGGCGCTTGAAATCAGCTACTATCAGCTTCGTCGCATCATGAAACGATTGGAACTGCCCTAGCCGGGGGCGCCTAGCCGGGGGCGCCTAGCCCGGGGCGTCCAGCCGTTCGAGTTGGAGTGGCTGAGGCCTTTCGGCATCCCTCAAATGACAGAGCCCGGCGTTCTGAGGTCAAAACCATTCGATTCTCGCCGCACTCTGAAATCTTTCCTCTGAAAACGGTCTCCGCGGCGAAATCTAAGGGCCTCTGAGAAGCAACGGCTTGTGCTTCTTCTTCCCTCTGGCCAAGCCGCCAATCCAGGTTACAATAAGGCCCAATTCGGCAAACGCGGGAACCCGTCGGCAAGCGCTAGCCTGGAGCGGCGATGATCCATTTCTACCATGTCTATCAGTCTTACCAAAAAGATATGTACGCGCTTACCGATATCTCCTTTTCCAGCCAAAAAGGGGAGTTCATCTTCCTTACCGGCGCCAGCGGCGCGGGCAAAACCACCATGCTCAAGCTCATTATTCGGGAGGAGATCCCCAATAAAGGCCAAATCCTGGTCAATGGACAAAATGTTTCCTCCATTCCGGTGAGTAAAATTCCGCGGTTGCGGCGTTCCATCGGCGTGGTCTTCCAGGATTTCAAGCTAATCAAGTCCAAATCCATTTTCGAGAACGTCACCTTCGTGCTCAAAACCCTGGGCGTGGACCTGAAAGAACGGCGCCGCCGCGCCTATAACGTGCTCAAACAGGTGGGTCTGCAACACAAGGCCAATTTCTATCCGCTGGAGCTTTCGGGAGGGGAGCAACAACGCGTGGCCGTGGCGCGCTCCATCGTCAACGATCCCGTGCTGCTGCTCGCCGATGAACCCACGGGCAATCTGGACCCCGAAATGGCCGCGGAGATCATGAACCTTTTCGAGAAAATCAACCGCAAGGGTACCACCGTGCTGGTGGCCACCCATGATCGCGAGATGATTCGGCGCATGGGCAAACGCGTATTGACCTTGAATCAGGGAAAGTTACTGCACGATACGGGCGCTACCATCTACGAGGAATATTGATGCTGCGCCTGCTTTACTTTTCACTGGTGGAGGCGGTCACGAGCCTTTGGCGATCGCGGGTATTGAACATGCTCTCCGTGGGCACCATTATGTTTGCCATGTTTATCCTGGGGTCCTTTATTTTTGTGGCGATGAACCTGAAGCGGGTGACCATTTCCTGGCAGGAGCATATTCAGTTCAATATCTTCCTGCGCGAGGATATCAGCGAGGAACAGAGGATCGCGCTTGAAGACCATTTGAAGAACAGTTTCTTCGTGGATCAGTGGGCTTTTATCTCCAAGCAGGTGGCGCGCGAGCGATTCGACCAAAATTTTTCCGGCTACTCGGAGGTTGCCGATACCCTGGAGGACAACCCCTTTCCCGCCTCCTTCCAGGTAGCGCTGATGGAGGGCGTCTCCGCGGACGCTTTCGAAAAGCTGCAAAAAGAGTTGAACGGCTTTGGCGGCGTGGAGGATATCTATTACGACCAGGAGATCTTCAAACGTTTGGGTTTCTTTTCGGACCTAATCCAGTTATCCGGCTGGTTCTTCGGCAGCATCATGATCTTCTCCTCCATCTTCACCATTTCCAATGTGCTCAAGCTAACCTTCTTCACCCGGCGGGAAGAGGTAGACATCATGAAGCTGGTGGGCGCCTCGCGGGCATATATTCGCGGGCCTTTTATCGTGGAAGGCATTTTGATCGGGATTTTGGGCGCAACGCTCGGGGTGGCCCTGGTATTTATCGGCCACCTGGGCCTGTCCGCCTACCTCGCTGAAAAACAGGACCTGTTGCTAGGCGGCCTGAAAGTGGACTTCCTGCCCTATTCCTGGATCCTCGTGCTGCTGGTGTCTGGGGGCTTTTCCGGTTTACTGGGCAGCCTGGTCTCCCTGCACCAGTTTTTGGAAGAGCATATCAGCTACCAATGACGCAAGCCTCAACCCGCATGTTTCAAGCGTCCATTGGGATGGAGCCTACCCAGCGCTTCAAGCTTGTTCTCAGGCCCTCACCGTGAGCTGGCCCTCGCTGAAGGGTTGCAATTGATTGGGCAGCCCGATCTCCTGTTCCATGAAGGCGCTGGCCTCCAAGAAGCGGGACTGATACTCGGGACTCATAAAGAGGTAGAACTTCCAAAGCGCCTCATGCCGGTTTCGCAACGCGTCCAGCTCCGGATGGCGCACCTCTGCAAGGCTGATCAAGGGCCCCGCGTTGACCCGCACGAACATATGCGCCTCCTTGAGCCGCATCCGCGTTTCCGGCGCGTAGATGATGATCGCGGATGCGGGAATCCCCAACTTTTCAGCCAAGGCCCGTTCCAGGTTGGCGCGGGCGTTGTTTTGGTTGAGGTGGAAATCGTTTTGAAAGCGCATCATATCGGCGGGCCCGGGAAAATCGTGGTTCAGCGGATCGCGCGCCACCATGTAAACGCGTTTGTACAATCGGCGGGAACAAAAGTGATCCAATAAGGGCTGGTATTCCGGTAACCGGCTGATTCGCCGCTGGAGCAGGTACAGGAAACTGTCATCGCGCAGGTGATAGAGCTCCTCGGCCTGAAAGAGCCCGGCTTCCAGCAGCGATTCCAACACCCGCGAAAGCATGGCGCCCGACACCATCTTGGTATGGTGAAAGTACACCCTTTCGGTCAGCAGGTACCGCATTCGCAGCAGGTTGATCAGCTCCGACCAGGCGTCCTGGCGAAAGCCGCGATCACTGTAGAGGTTGAAACAGAGTTGGCCGTCCTCTACCTGGAAGTAGCGGAAAATACGTTCGTCATAGGCCAAATGCAAGCCGCAGTAGTAGGCGTCGCGCCGCAGGTAATCCAGTAGGTCGGCGCAAATGGGTCCGGCCACGATTTGATAGGGATAGGCGGGCGAGGCGCGGTGGCCATCGCGGAAAAAGTCCAGCAGCGGACGCTGGAGCCCGAGCTCGCGCAGGACGGAACCGAGCGCGCCGCCATGAAGGAAAACAGACAAGCGTTCGCCGCCGCTGTCATGGGGCGGTAGAATGCGGCGTTCATCTTCGAAGGTGTGGCCAAAGGGGATGTGGGTGATATCGTGAAGCAGGCCCGCGATCGCCAGGAACCGCGCGCGCTCGGGAGGTATGGCCGGTTGGCTCCCGTTCCCGGCGCGGCGGTTGATTTCTTCAATCATCCGCTTGGTCATCCAGCAGGTGCCCAGCGAGTGCTCGAACCTGCCGTGAAGCGCGCCGGGGAACACCAGGTAGGAGGTTCCCAACTGGCGAATGCCGCGAAGCCGTTGGAATTCGGGCGTATCGATGATTTGCAGTTCCTCTTGGGTGAGGCCGATATCGCCGTGAACCGTGTCCCGGAGAATCTTCAATTTGTTTCACTCCTGAAAACCGCTCTCCGCATTATGATACCTGTTCCACGCCGCTTGAGGCTACAATAGGCGTTGATGTTCCACATGGATGGGTTGATCATCCGGATTCAAATAGGTCGGAGTAGGGAAGGAGCCAATGTGAAGAATAGAGTCATGGTCATCGGAGCCAATGGCGCGCTGGGCACGGATCTCATGGGTGTCTTGGATCATCCCGTTGCCGCGGTGCATCGGGATTTCGATATTTGTTCCAAACAGGAAGCGTTTTCCGCCATTCGCATGGCCGGTGTTCAGGCCGTCATCAATACCGCGGCCTTCCACCAGGTTCCGGCCTGTGAAACCCAATACGCGCGCGCCTTCGAGGTCAATGTCATCGGTGTGCGGAACCTGGCCGAGATCTGCAAGGAGCTGCGCATCCACCTTTGCCATATCAGCACCGATTACGTATTCGATGGCCGCAAGGGCTCGCCCTACACCGAGGAGGACGCCCCCGCGCCTCTGAGCATTTACGCGCTCACCAAGTTGGGCGGAGAGTATGTGCTGCCGGCCTATGGCGGCGATTACTCCATTGTGCGCAGCAGCGGGCTCTATGGTCGGGTTCCCACGCGCGCCAAGGGCGGCAACTTCATTAACAACATGATTCGACTGGGCAGCGAAAAGCCCAGCGTATCCGTGGTCGAAGATGAAATCGTATGCCCTACCTACACGCGTGACCTGGCGTTGGCCATCAAAGCGCTGTTAGACAAGGGCGGCAAGGGAACCTTTCATATCGCACAGACCGGCGAAACCAACTGGTACGAATTCGCCAAGGTGATTTTTGAGCAGAGAAAGCTGCCCGCGCGCTTGTCGCCCACCCGGGCCTCCGAGTTCCAATCCCAGGTAAAGCGACCCGCCTACTCGGTGCTCGACAGCGGCAAATTTGAAAAATTGACCGGCCATCGCATGCCAGATTGGAAAGACGCCTTGTTGCGTCATCTGAAGGAGCTGGAGGTCCTCGAGGGCAGAAGCAAAAAGGAAGATTGAGATCCAGCAATGTTCCACGGGGAGAAGCGCCGAGATGCCCAGTACCCAATCATTGATGACCGCCGAGGTGATCGAAACCCTTCGCATTGAGATCGAAGAGGCCGGCGGCACGGAGATCTTCGCGGTGCTCTCCAAGTCGGAGGACGGCTCGCTGTACGATCAGGTGAAGGTGGTCTGCCGGGGCACCACGACCGAGGTGCCCGCGCTCATGTCGCGCTCCAAACCCGGGGACATGACCCTCCACAACCATCCCAGCGGCATCCTGCAGCCTTCCACCGCGGACATGACCGTGGCCACCATGTTCGGTGAAGAGGGCGTGGGCGCCATGATCGTCAACAACGAGGTCAGCGCCTGCCGGGTGATTGTGGAGCCCTTGCAGGAGGATGAGCCGATCGCCCTCGACAGTAAGGAAGTAGGCGCCTTCTTTGCCGCGGATGGCCCCCTGTCCAAAAAGTTGGAGGCCTACGAGTTGCGTGAAGGGCAATTGCAAATGGCCATGGCCGTGAGCGAGAGCCTCAACGAGAGCCGCATCCTCGCCGTAGAGGCGGGAACCGGAACCGGCAAGAGCCTGGCCTATTTGGTGCCCTCCCTGCTGTGGACCAAGCACAACAAGGGGCGCGTGGCCATCGCCACCAAGACCATCGCCCTCC
>JBGTRP010000124.1:0-12288 GCA_041940685.1 Acanthopleuribacteraceae bacterium | reverse complement strand
CAACTCGGTTTGCAGATCCAGGCGCGTGAGCTTCTGGTCATTCAAACCACGCCGACCATAGGCTTCCAAATAAGGGCTGATCTCAAGCCCCCAACTCCAACTAGCCTCCGCGCCGACCGGGTTGCCACGCACCAGCAAGTCCTTGCCCATGGAAAGGGCCACCCTGGCGAGCAAATCCCGGCGGCGGTCGTTTTCCCGCCACCAGGAGGGCGGTCTTTCCGGGGATCGCGGGTTTTGCAAATAGCTTTCCAGCCAGGAAAGGGCGGGTGCTTTTGTATCCGCGGGGATCTCAGCCAGGGCCTTCTGCAATTGTCTGGGTCGCTCGGCCATTACCTCGATGAGCAGCTCAAGGGCGCTGTCGTTCAAACGGGAATCACCGGAATTACTCTTGAGAATGATGCGGCAACCCGCGGCCGCGGCCTCGGGGAAGCGATTGGCCCATTCTCGACTTTTTCTGAGGAGCGCCGCCATGTTCGCTCCGGGGATATTGGCAAAGGAGGCGACGACTCCCAGGAGGAGCGATTCGTCCTCGGGATTGTGCCGTGCGGCCAGTTCGTAATAGGTCCGCGCCCGGGACCAATCCCCTGCAAGTCGATACTGTTTGGCCAAATGGGCCGAGAATTCGCCGGCATGTCTGGGCGCGGCTTCGATGGACTCTTCCAGGAAGCGGATCAATTTCTGACGATCGCCCTGGCGTTTGTAAACCAGGGCGAGGTTGCGCCGTGTGGCCGCGTGGGAGGGCGCCTCGGCCAATACGCGCCGGTAATAGGCCTCGGCCAGTTGGAGGGTTTCACCGCCGGCCTTTTCCTGGCGGGGCAGCGTCTCGGCTCTGCGCTGGTGGAGGTACCCCAGGGAATAGTGCAGCCGCAAGCGGCAAAGGCGGCCCTCGCGATTGCCGCCGCAGTCGGCCAGGCTCTCCCGCAGCATGGCCTCGGCCCGTTCCCACTCGCCCCTGTCCTGAAGACGCTGGGCTTCTTTGCTGATTTCGCGGATTCTGGCGTCATCCAGAGCCGCGAGCGGAAGCGCAAAAAAGGCGCTCAACACAGCGACGGCCTTTATATGCGGAAGAAGATGTCTCATCATGGTGAATCCTCCTCCTGAAATTCGGCTTCATCGGGTGGGGTGATCTCGAAACGACAACTCGTGCGGTTGAACAGGTAATCCGTGACATAGATGCCCCCGATGTCGATGTCATCGGGCATGGACTGGAATTGATGCAGAATATCCTGGGATGCATGGTGGATGTCGCTCAGCATACACTGACGCCAATCCTCCAGTTGCGTTTGGCCGGGCGGATCGAATATAAGGACCACCTCCGCGGGATAGGATTTGGGGCGGATTCCCAGCGCGGTGGGTATGTTGAGCAGCACATTAAGCTTGGTGCCCACCTCCATACAGATTTCCATTTGCCGAAATGGCAGAATAAGCTTCCATTCCAAGTCTTCGGTATTTTCCAGCGAGGGCACGGGAAGGAGCTTACCCTGGTCCGCGATGGAAACCTGGCTGAGATGGTTTTGGAGGAGGCCCTTTACATCCGCTTCCGACAAGCGGTCGGTGATTTCCTTTTCGAAGTCCTGCACTTCCCCCACGACCTTGTTAATTTCGTCGCTGCCCCGAAAGGGCCAGCGTTCCGGTGGGGCCGGCTCTCGTCCCGGACTTTGAAAGTCGATCCGGAAAATCACGTCTCCCACCAGCGGCTTTTGATCCATGTCCTTGATGTCCTCGCGAATCAGAGTGAACTGAAGCACATGCTCGGACTGACCTGGTCCCACAAAGTCCATGAAACGGATTTTGGCGCCGAGATTGAGGGTCAAATATTCGCGGACACGATCCTCGATGGCGAGAATTTGCGGGTCTTCCAGGGCTTTGCGATAGGCGGGTTCAACTAAAGAGAATCGAAGCGCGATACGGGGTTTGTCCAAGGCCGCGAGGATCGGACAGACCAAGAGCAAACCCCAAATGGCCAGCCTGTTGATTCGGGTCATGATGCTTCTCCTTGAATCCACAGTAATCCCTATCTATGGTTAGTCTGCTTCGGCGCCGCAAAGGTTCAGATAAATATCCACCAGGTTTTCACGGTCCAGAATAAACTCCTCGCGAGCCGAGCACTTGCCGGCCTTGGTGAGGATCTCAGCCCGCAGCCGCATGCCCGGCTCCAAATCCCGCCGGATTTCTACTTTTTTCGGCCGCTTCCAATCCCGGATTAAGGTAGGGATGAGCCCGTCGTGGCCACCCGAAAAGCCGATGCCGCGCAATTCCAATTCCCAGTCTTCCAAAAAGGCCGAGGGGATGCGGCGCGGCGGCCCGAGTAGAAAAGAACTCCTTTTGCCTTCCGGGCCATGGCGCCCGATCTCCCAGGGCGCCTTGCCTTCTTCCAGAAGATGGACCACCAGCACGGCCTCGTCGTCCAGGTCCCGTAGCGCGTCATTATTGGGGCGCAGCAGGACAGAAGGCGAGGGGCGCAGATCCCGGATAGGCTTGATTTTGAGCCCTATCAAGGGGTACACCTCGATCGGGTGGTTGAGGTAACCGGACACCTTGATGCGGTAGGAGCGGCCGAAAGGGTTGGTGGGCACAAGGAAGCGCGGGACGCCATCCCCGCTCCTTTTTTCGCGAATTTTGCCGGAGCCTACCGCCTGCAATTGGGCGCCCAAACGATCGCCCTCCGCATCCGGCACTACCGTGACCGAGGCGTAGCTCATGCCGAACAGCAACGCCACCATGTAGAGGATTACCAGTACGGGCTTGGCCAGCAAGATGCCCGCGGCCCGTTGCAGGCGTTTGGTCACATGCTTCTTTTCCTCTTCCTCGGCCAGCTTGTCCAGTAGGGCAAGCCCGGCGGAGAATGCCGCGGCAAGGGCGCTGATCCAACCAATTCCGGCGAGACTCGTGCCCAGGTGGTGGGTACACCACAGATGCACCATCACGCCAAGCAGGATCATTGCCAGGGCGCGAGGGAAGAAACCGGGCGCTGGTTTGGGATCGCTCATGGTTCCGCGCTCCACGGAAGGATACGGGGCCTTGAGTACAGTTTATCATCTAAAAATTGGGAAAAATCAAGATCGCTGGAATTTCCGTGAATCAAAAAGGAAAGTTCAGGGCGGCCCTTTGGTAAAAGGAGGCGGCACGGATAAAATATCCAACCAATGGCCCCCGACAGCCTTCACCTGGAAAAACCTCGCGGAAACCTCGGGGTCGCCCGGAGGAAATACCCCAAAAATGCAAAAAACCTCAAAGGCATTTCCTTTGAGGTCGTCGCGGCCGCCCATTTTTCTCGAAGGGAAAGGGAAGTGGTGCCCAGGAAGGGATTCGAACCCCCATGCATTGCTGCACACGGACCTGAACCGTGCGTGTCTACCAATTTCACCACCTGGGCCCCATTGGCCTTGACAAGATATCAGATTTGAAAAAAAGTTCAAGACCCAATCCCAGAAAACAGGGAAAATTCATCCTGGGCTCAAGTTGTCGGGTTTTCGGCCCCAGTGAACGGCCACCGTCTTTAACATGAACAGGCGGTAGTCGATATCATGGAACTCGTTTACCTGGAAAAGCCGCCGTAGTTCCTCGGCGGATTGGAAGGCAAGGGTGGATTCTGTCAGGTAGGCGTAGGAACCCGCGTTTCCCGCGAGTAAGCGGCCCAACAATGGAAGGCCGTGCTTTAGGTAGAACCGCACGGGTGCTGCGTACCAGGAATCGGGAGGTGGGGTGGTGTCCAGGCAGACGATCCTGCCCCCTGGCTTCAACACACGCCAAACCTCTTGTAGCGTGCGGTTCATGTCGGTGACATTGCGAAGAAGGTAACCGAAGGTCACCGCGTCAAAGCATGCATCGCGAAATGGAAGACGCTGGGCATCGCAGGCTACCCAGTTCAGGGTTCCTCCATGCTTTCGTTGTTTGCCGCGGTCCAGCATGCCCAACGAGAAATCCGCGGCAACCACGTTCGCCTCCGGGAAGCGCCGCTTGATTTCGAAGGCGATATCGCCGGTGCCCGAGGCCAGGTCCAAGACTCGGGCCTTGGGAGCGATCCGCGCGCGGGTGACCACGAATCGGCGCCAGCGCTGATCCTGGCCCAAGGTCATGACCCGGTTCATCAGGTCGTAACGGGGCGCCAGCCGGTCGAACATGGCGCGGATGCTCGAAGCGCGCGCCGCTTTGGCCTCGCTCATGAACCCTCCCGGCGGTCATTATTCCACGAGTCGCCAAGCGGGCAAACCGAATTCCCTCAAGGAGGAGTCAAAATAAACTGGCCCGCTCTTTGGGTCGCGCTTCCCGACGATGGTCAAATTTCAATTTGCGAAATTATTTGGGGAGGAGGTTCAGCCGGGCATAGGGTCGGAGGAAGCGCGAAATCGGGTAAAATGATGTTTTCATTCAAAGCGGAGGTGGACATTGAAGCGCGAGGAAAGAACGCGGGCCTTCCGCCAATTGGCCCGTGAGTTGCCGGGAGTGGATGTAGAGGTTTACCGCCGGTTTGCAAAGGATTCTCTGCAACCGATTATCGGCGAGGGCGATCCTCGGGCGCGCCTGGCCATTTTCGGAAGGGACCCCGGTCGCGACGAGGTGCGCCATGGCGTACCCTTCATCGGCGCGGGCGGGCAGAAGGTGCGTGCAGTGTTGTACGAGACGCTCCACGGTCGGCCCATGCCCGATTTTGAGGCCTCCGTGGCGGTAGGCCGCCACCTGTTTTGGGCCAATACCGTGCCCTACAAACCGGTTGGCAACAAGGCTTGGTCTCAAAAGATCAAGCGCCAGTTTTTCCCTCTGATGGCGGATCTGTTGCTGCGGGAGTGGCGCGGCCGGGATGTGCTCACCCTGGGAAGGGAGGCCTTTTTGTGGTTCGGCATCGGCGCAACCAGGGAGGAAAGGCAACGGATCGAGGCGTTCTGGCGCCGTGAGGACCGGTTCCAAGCCTCACTGGAGGTTGTTTTGAAAACGGAAGGCCATTCGGGCCGTTTGCTCCGACTTCATCCCTTGCCCCATCCATCGCCACTCAACGCCGCCTGGTACAAACGCTTCCCGGATTTGCTGAAAACACGGCTGCAAGCGCTTGGCCTTGATTTGAAACATTGGCAAATTCCGTGAGTGAAAGGGATGTCAGGCCGGAAATGGGGAGCCGAGGTGGTTGCGGATAGGTCGCGATGAAGGACATGCATGGACCTTGCTCTAAATTTCTGCAAAATCAAACCAAATAAGGAGGCGCGATCATGGCCAAGACCAAGACCAAGACAATCCGGATCACCCGGGAGGGCATCCAGCCGCTTCGGACGGAATGCCGGATCGGTGATGAGATCATCATTGAAAACGAGGCAAACCAGGAGGTTATGGTGTGGACTTTGCCTGGATCCGCTTTCTGTTTTCCACTCGTTCACGGCGAAAGGCGGAAGTTTGCCATCGGGGAAAATGCGGTCGTCGGTGGCTATGTATTTTGGACGCATGTCGATTCTGAGGACCCGGAGATCAATCAAATTTCGGGAGAAATCGATGTCGTCACTTGAGTGTTTTCCCCAAGATTGTCAGCAAGAGGCTTCGCGTCCTTTTCGGCTCGGCGCCGCCGTTGGCGTGAGGGCAAGGGACCCGCTGGCCCTCCGCGTGTGGTCTGCCTTGGCTCCGACAATCGATGCGGGGTTATAATTCGGCCATCTTCTCTGTTTGGACCTGAAACCCGGGAGCGCTGAACCCATGAAAAAAAATCGAATTGCCGATATGTCCACGGGGATTTTGCGGCAACCGAAATCCAGCGGTGAATCCAAGCGGCCCATCCTTTCACCAACCTTGACCATTATGGCGCATCCACTGATGAAACGCGTGGGAGACCGGGCTTTTTTGACCGTGCTCGCCTCGGGCGGTGAAGCGCCTGTTTCGCGCAACCATCCGGATTTCACGCCCCCGGGAAAGTCGCTTGGTTTGCCCTTGGGGGATCCCTTCCTCAGCCGCCGGCCGCTCCGCTTCCGGATGGGCGACCATCAATCGGTTCAACTGTTCGCCAGCGACAGCGGGACCAAGGTAATCGCCGACAGCCGTCCCCTTCGCGATGCGCGTTCCTTTTCGGAAACGGAATTGCAAAGGGGCGTGGTCCTGGAACTCTCCGAGCGGATCGTGCTGCTGTTGCACTGGTCCGCGCCCGATATTGGGGGAGGAGGCGCATCGCTGGGAATGGTCGGTGCGAGTATGGCCCTCAGGCGGGTGCGTGGCGACATCCGCACGGTGTCCGACCTGGACGTTCCGGTCCTTGTGCGCGGCGAGACCGGTTCGGGTAAGGAACTGGCCGCGCGCGCCATTCACCTTGAAAGCGCGCGGCGGGATCGTCCCTTTGTCAGCGTCAATCTTGGCGCGATTCCCAAGGATCTGGCCGCGGCGGAGCTGTTCGGCGTGTTGAAGGGCGCATTCACGGGCGCCGTTCAAAACCGCGATGGTTATTTTCGCTCGGCCCACCGGGGCGTGTTGTTTCTCGATGAGGTGGGCGAGGCATCTCATGAGGTTCAGGTGCTGCTGCTGCGCGTTTTGGAATCGGGCGAATTGTATCCCGTGGGCGGGCACACGCCCTTTCGGGTGGATGTCCGATTGATCGCGGCGACCGATGCGGACTTGGAAGGCGGGGTGCGTTCCGGTCAGTTTAAGGCGCCCTTGCTTCACCGCCTTTCCGGCTATGAAATTTGGGCGCCCCCCCTGCGCGAGAGAGCCGAGGATATCGGTCGGCTCTTCGTTCACTTTGCCCGTGAAGATCTCGAAAAAACCGGCGAGCTCCACCGCCTTTCCAATGAAAATCCCTTCAGCGAGCCTTGGCTGCCCACCAAGCTCGCCGCCCGTCTGATCCACTTTCCCTGGCCGGGAAACATCCGCCAGTTGCGCAACGTGGTGCGTCAATTGATTATCGGCAGCCGGGGAAAACAGCATCTGTCCGCGGGAACCCGCGAGGACCGCCTCTTTGGTGAAGAAGAGGCCGAAAGCATCGCCGCTGGCGAGCCTCGTTCCAAAACGACGCCCGCGGTTGCCAAAAAGCAACGCCGCAAACCCGCCGACATTTCCGAGCAGGAACTGGTCGATGGTTTGCGCGCCAATTTTTGGGACCTCCAGGCTACCGCGGACCATTTGCGTATTGCGCGCACATCGGTCTACGAGCTCATCCAAAAAAGCGAATCGGTCCGCACCGCCGTGGACCTCAGCCCGGCTGAAATTACCCGTTGCTATCACGAATGTGGCGGTGATTTGGAAGCCATGATGATGCAACTGGAGGTTTCCCAGCGCGCCTTGCGCCGCCGTGTCAAGGAGTTGGGCCTGGTCCAGCCCCCGAAATGAGGGCGGGCGGTAGGGCGATCAGCGCGGATTGCCGACGGGTGGGCCGACGCGTCGGAATCTCCCATTCGACATTTGAGTTCCGACGCGTCGAATCCGCTGATTCCCAAAACCCACCGTAACCGCCTGGTGCTGGATAGCTTTGAGAATTTTGCCCTTCGCGCCCCTTTTGGCATCGAAATTGTTCATACTCAGGGAAAACGCGGGGGAGGTGAGACAATGGCCGAGCAGAAAATCGAAATTTTTGACAATCGTGTGTTCCCGCCCTTGATTCGGGTGAATCGCGGAGACCGGGTGCTGATTACCAACCAGGGCCCGGGCGACATCGCGGTGAGCTTTTCCCTCGATGATATCCGGCCTATCAAGGAAAAGGAGACCCTGGAATTGGAGGTGGACCCCGCGTTGGTGGTGGGCGTCTATCGCCTATGGGTCCTCTCCCGAACGAGTCGTCCCTCGCCGCTATCCGGCGAGATCGACGTGGTTTCTTAACCCTATGCAACCTTGAACCCACGGACATTCCTTCCCGTGCAGGAAACTCGAAAACATCCCAAACCACTAATGAAGGAAAAAACGAGGAGTCAATATATGGAAACCCAAGAACACTTTATTGAAATCACCAAAGACAAGGTAGGCGAGCTGCAACAACCCGTCAAACCCGGACACAAGGTGGTGCTTCGCAATCAGAGCGGCGCGGTGCTGCAGGTTTGCTTGTTTCCCACCAGCGGCAATGTGGTGAACATTCCCGTGGACGGCAGCTTCAGCTTTACCATTTCCGAGGGAGCGATCACCGGGAAATACGCCTTTCTTACCCATGCATTGACCCCGGATGGCCGTCCGGGAACCTTGCAACTTTCCGGCGAGATCGACGTGGTCGCGGGATTTGATGCCCTGGAATTCAGCGCATGCGGGAAGTCCGGTTCCGAACCTCTGGCAACGGGGTAATGCCGGAATCGGAATCTAGATCTGTGCCCGTCCAAAAAGGGAGTTATCAGTCACGAGGGGCGAACCTTGGTTTGATTGTAAATGAAGGGGTTACTTATTTGCTCCTTATTCTCCTTCATGCGGTTCCTGATCTTCGTGGCTCAAAAATTCTTTGTTTCTGGGCAGGCCCCGGATTAGAAATTCATTCCGATACAGTGGAACCAGTGGAAGTGTTGGTTCCTCACTCGAATCTTATCTTCATTTCTAACCAAAGGATAAATCGGCTGATCCTTTGGTTTTCGCCTGGCAATCGGCATCCATTGAAATGGTCGGCGCCTGGCGATGGACTCTGTGCGCGTGGAAAAGCCAATTCTAAATCATCAAGAAAAGGGGGACTACAGATGGCAGAAGTTACCATGACAATTTCATCCACCAAGGTGGACCCGCCCAGCGTGAGTGTGCGCCGTTTGGACCAAGTCAATATTCACAACAGTACGACCGATACGGTGGTCGTTTGGTTTTCACCCGATATCCGGCAATCGGTTTCCATTGCCGCGGGTGGCACCTATCCATTAAACGTGGACCCGAACGCGCTTCAGGATCCATACACATTCTGGGTTGATCCGCCTCCCACCGCGGAGCAACTCTCCGGAGAGATCGATGTCATTCCCTAGTGGGGCCGCGCCCCAGCCGGGGGCGCCCAGCCGGGCATGTAGACGCCGATTGCGCGGCCCCACGCAACAAGCCCAAAGTATCAAGCTCCAAATTGGGTTCTGTCGTTTCAACTTGCGGCTTGCAATTGCCTGCTTGGCGCACCAAGACTGGATACCAAACGAATGGTTTTGATCGTCGAGGCGGCTGGCTGTGTTGATCGGAGACCGCTAGGGGCTTACCGCCGGTTGCGCATCCATGAGGCCGGCCCAGCGGGGGACCAGGTTTGGGTTGAGGCTCAGGGCTTTGCTCAGGGTATCCCTGCCCCGTTGGCGGAGGGAGGCGCGGAGAGGATTCTCGGCCGTCCCTTCGGCTTGCAAGAGCCACAAGCTGCCTTGCAGGGCGAGGGCCTCCGCGTGGTTTTCTCTCACGCTCAACGCCTTGGCCGCCATTTCCAGTCCTTTGCGCAGAAACTGCGCCGCGGATTGGTTTTGTTCCATGGCTAGAAGACAGCGACGGCGATAGACCTCGGCAAAGGCCACCGCGGTAGCGGGTTCCCGGGGTTGGCGCTCGAGCGCCTGTTCCATGGCCCGCTCCGTTTCCTCGAAGGTTCCCCTGGGGTCTTTACCCTCCCGCGCCTCATCAAGGGCGCGAATCAGGAGAATTTCACCCTTGATCCGCCAGGCCAATCCCAGGGAAGGGTTGTGGGTTAGGGCGCGCTCAACGGCTTCCAGGGCTTTGACAATGCTGGATTTTGGGTTCTCTCCGGATTCGTGGCGGTAGGCGGCCTCGATGCGGTAGGCATTCCCCAGGTTGGCCCAGGTATAAGCCAGGTTCGGCAATTGTTTCAGGGCGCGCCGGTAAGCCGCGATGCTCGTTTCCAGGCTTGGTCGGGGGTCCTCGCCCGCGATGAATTGGAAACGCGCGCGGAAGGCCTGAATATCGCCCATGTTGGAGTGGGCGAACCCCTGCTTGGGCGCCAATTGCAAAACCTTTTCATAGGCTCGCAACGCGCCGTCGAGCGCGGGATTCGGGTCCAGTCCGTGTTCCCAGTCGTCGAGCGCGCGGTTGTAGAAGACATTGCCCACCTCATTGTGGAGCAAGGGCGTGTTGGGCCGGATTTCAATGCCCTTTTGATAATGGTTCAGCGCCTCGTCCAAATCCTGTCGGGAGGCGAGGCCTTGCCCGCGCCGGTGCTTGGCCTTATCCAGGTAGACGCGGCCAAGGTAAAAATAGGAAACGTAATTTTGGCTGTCGAGCGACACGGCCCGCTCCAGGGTTTCGATGGCCCGTTGGAAGTCGGGCCCAGGCTCTTCCTGCTTGCTGATCTTGGCGTTGGCCAGCTTGTAGAAGGCGATGCCCAGGTTGATGGTGGCCGCGGGAATATCCGCCTCGATTTGCAGCGCCTTGCGGTAGGCCTGGATGGAAAGGTCCCTTTGCGCAATCGGGTTTTCACCTTTTTGTTCCTGATAATCGGCCCAAACCCGATGGCATAAGCCCAGGCTGTTGTAGTAGTCGTAGCCGCGCTCGGTCTCTGGCACCTTGCCAAAAGCCTTGATCGCCCTGTCCAGATAGTCTCGTGGGTCCAGGCTGCGTTCCTTTTGATAGCGGCTCCACTGGTAGAAGGCGAGTCCCAACTCCTGCCACGCCGCGGCGTTTCCGGGTCTCGCGTTCAGGGCGGCCCGCGCCATGTTTACGGCTTCCTGCAAGGATTTCTCCGGAGAAATGGAACCGGCCGAGGTCATGTGGAACTCGGCAAGGCGGCGGAAGAAACCCGCCCTGAGAAGCACCGCGCCGAAGTATTCGGGGTGGACCCGTTCGGCATTGGCCAGCGCGGCGACGCCATCCTCGAAGGGCGGCAGCACCTCGCCTTGACCATAGAGCTCCATCAGCATCAGGGCATGGTGCAATTCCGCCTGCGCCTCGTACACGGAAGGGTCGCTGGCGCCGATTTCCGCGGCGCGCGCGTAGGCCCTTTCCGCCTGCTGAAATCGAGCCCGCGCGGGCTCGTGGTCGCCCTGGTGGCGCAAATGATTGGCCTGCGCGAGGTAAATATCCCCTTCCAACTTGTATACCTCGTAGAACCAAGGCAGCCTTTGGCCCGCTAATGCGAGTAACTCAAGCGCTTGGTCGTATCGCTCCTCGCAAAAGGCGAGCAGTGCGGAAACATAATCGGGAGAGGGCACATTGAGGCCTGCGCTTTTTCGCAGATAGGCCTGTGCCGGCTCGCGGTAGGTTTCGGCCAGCCTCCGCTGATGGGATGCGCGTTGGATAGGATCGCGGATATTGCCGGCGGAAATCAACTTTTTGCGGTAGAAACCGCTCATCACCAATGCCAGGGCATGCGCGCTCCTGGGCGTGCGGTAGCCCTGTTCCCACGCGGCTTGCAAATGCGTTCCGGCAGCTTCCAACTCACCCAACGCCATGTAGCCTCGGCCGAGCGCGTAATGGCCCGGGCCCACCGCCGGCTTACCGATATGGCTCATGTCCGTTTCGATGCCGGCCATTTGTTCGCGCAAGGCGGCGAGCTCCGCGCGAATATCGTGGGGTCGGTTCATATACATGTAACGGGCGCCGGCCTCGATGTGCTCCACCCGTTCTGTAAAATCGCGCGCCAGCCGTTCGCGAACCGCGGCGCGCCCGCGCTCCAGTCCTGCCCAGATCAGGGAAATGGCCACCAGGACCAGAGCGCCCGTGGAAATGGAAAAAATCGCCTTGTGTTTGGCGATTTTTTTGCGCAACCGGTAAGCGAGACCCGTGGCGCGGGCCTGGACGGGCTCGCCATCCAGAAACCGGCCAAGGTCCTCCGCCAGGGCGCGGGCGGAATCGTAGCGCGCCGTACGGTCTTTTTCGAGGCATTTTAAGCTGATCGCCTCCAGGTCCGGCGGCAACTCCGGCTGAAGGCTTCGGGGCGGCGTGGGCTCCTGGGTAACCACATTGAGCAACGTGTCCACGAAGGTATCGCCGCGGATCGGCGGTTCGCCCGTCAGCAAATAGTACAGCGTGGCGCCCAGGCCGTAGATATCCGTGCGGCGGTCCAGATTTCCGGTTTCACCGCGCGCTTGTTCGGGCGACATGTAGGGTGGCGTTCCCAGCGCCATGCCCGTCAGGGTCGCGTTGTCCTCCCAGGTTTGGGCCAGGCCGAAATCCAGGATGTAGGGCTGTAGGCTTCCGTCCTCGCTGGTTTCCACCATAATGTTGGAGGGCTTGATGTCGCGGTGGATGAGGCCGGATCGGTGCGCGGCATGCATTCCTTCGGTAACCTGCTGAAGGAGCAGCACCTTTTTTTCAAGCGTCAATTCCTCGGCGAGATCCATGAGGGAGGCGCCGTGAATATAGGCCATGGCAATGTAAGTTTTGCCCTCGACCTCGCCCACTTCATGCACCTTGCATATGCGGTCGTGGTTGACGCGCGCCTGCGCC
>JBGTRP010000123.1:0-12325 GCA_041940685.1 Acanthopleuribacteraceae bacterium | reverse complement strand
GCAGGAACACGAGGTCACCTACGCGGGCACCACCTACCCTTTGCCTCGTCCCTTCTTCGTGTTGGCCACCCAAAATCCCATCGAACAGGCGGGCACCTACCCCTTGCCCGAGGCGCAACTCGACCGCTTCCTGCTGCTGATTTCCATCGACTACCCCCGCGAATCCGAGGAACTCCAAGTTCTTAGTGAAACCACGGGCGCCCAACAAGCCGAGGTGCGGCGTGTCATTGGCGATGAGGAACTCGCCCGAGCCCAGGCTCTGGTGCGCGAGATCCATATCAGCGACGATCTGTTGGACTATGTCAACCGCCTGATCCGGGCGACCCGACCCGGTGAAGGGGCGATCGGTCTCGTCAACGATTGGGTGGGCTGGGGCGCCGGCCCGCGCGCGGGTCAGGCCATGATCCTGACCGCCAAGGCGCGCGCCCTGCTGCATGCGCGCTATGCGGTGACGCCCGAGGATCTGCGCGCCATGGCCCTTCCCGTCCTGCGCCACCGCATTCTGCTCAATTTCAAGGCCGAGGCCGAACACGTGGAAACCGACGCGGTCACTCGCGAGATCCTGGAACGTGTAGCGCCGCCCAAAAGTCCTTTGGAATAGATCCGCCAACCCGAGGGGAAAGCCCAAATGCCCAGATCCGGCAAATTTCTCGATCCCCGCGTGCTCAGCGCCATTTCCAGCCTTCAATTGCTGGCCAAAACCGTCGTGGACGGCGTCATGCTGGGCGCGCATGTCAACCCCGTGCCCGGGGCCGGGCTGGAATTCAATCAATACCGCGGCTATCAACCCGGAGACGATCCCCGCCTGTTGGATTGGAAGATGTTTTCACGCTCGGACCGCTACTTCATCCGCGAGGCCGAGGTGGAGACCAGCATCGATGTCCGCCTGATTCTAGATACCAGCGCCTCCATGGCCCACGAGGACAACAACGGCCTCAGCAAGCTGGACTACGCCCGTTACCTGATCGCGGCCTTGGGTTATCTCGCCTTTCACCAGGGCGACGCCATTGGGCTCTACGCGCTCAATGACCGCGACGGCCTCTACCTGCCGCCCTCGCGCCACCAGCGCCATCTGCATCGCTTCCTGCGGGCCCTGGAGACCCGCGAGGCGACCGGGATCTGGCCCCGCTGGGAGCAATGCGCCGCGCGTCTGAGCGATCGCCGCCGGCGCGGCCTGCTGGTGGTGGCCACCGATCTCAGCGAACATCAAGGCGAAATTCTCCAGGTGCTGCACAAGTTGGCCGGTCTCCAGAACGAGGTGTTGGTGTTCCATTTGATCGCCGCCAACGAGTTGGACCTTCCCTATCGCGGATCAGTTACCCTGGAAGACTTGGAAACCGGCAAAACCGTGAGAGTGATGCCCGAGGCCGTTCGGGAACGCCATCATCGGGAGCTGATCGCACACGCGGACCGTCTGCGCGATGAGCTGCACGAAAAACGAATTGCCTATGAGCGGTTGATCCTGGACCAACCGCTCGATTTGGCCTTGTGCGCCTTTCTGGCCAGGCGCGCGCGAAGCGGGTGACGCCCCATGTTTTTATTCAGCGCTCCTTTCTACCTGCTCGTCCTTTTTTCTTTGCTGGTCCCCCTGGCCATCCACCTGTTGAGCCGGAAACCGGGACCGCGCGTCAAGGTCGGCAGCATCCGCCTGCTGCAGAACATGGAGAGCACGCGAATCAAGAGCCTCAAGCTGGAAGAAGCCGGGCTGCTCCTGCTGCGTTGTCTGCTGCTGGCGTTGATCGTCCTGGCCCTCGCCCGTCCGATATGGCAATCCTCCCGTCAAGCCGCCGTCCCCCGTGGCTGGGTTCTGATCCATCCCGCGTTGTTGCCGGCCGAATCGAGTGATTTCCCCGCATGGCGAGGGCTGGACGGGGAGAGCCTCCAATCCCTGACGGAGCAGGAACACGAGATTCGCCTGTTGGCGCCGGGCTTTCCCCTGATCGGCGCCTCCATTGCTGAGACGCGGGCGCCCGGAAACGCCTGGTCCTTGCTGCGCGAGGCCGACCATTTGCTTCCGGCCGGAACCCCGGTCCGCGTATACAGCCCCACGCGCCTGCAAGATTTTGAGGGCAGGAGGCCCTCGCTCGATTTGGAGTTGCAATGGGTAGCGCCGCCCTCCGAGGAGAGCCGCGTCTGGATCGAGCGTGCGCGCCAGGGCGGGGCGGACAACCTGCTTATCACGCTTGGCTCCGGCAACGCGGAGGCCATCCGTTTTCAGCAATTCGATGTGCCCCGGTATCGCGAAACCCTGGCCCGTGAGCACGAATATCCCTTTCACTACGATTCCGAGTCCGCGAGTCTCGCCATCCCAAACGAAGATCAAGGGTCCGTTTGGCCCCTCGTTCCGGTTGACAGAATCGCGGTCGCCCTGGTCCATGACCCCGTGAGCCGTTCCGAGGACGCGAACTACCTTCAAACCGCGTTTCAACTCGCGGCCGATTACCTGGATCTGCCGGTGGAGGTTCGACTGGTGGAGGACAAGAGCCCCGCTCCCACGGAGGCCGCCCTCATCTTCTGGTTGTCGCCCAATCCACAACCCGATTGGCTGGCGGAATGGGTGGCCGCGGGCGGCCGGCTCTGGACCGACGCGGGCGCGGCCGCCTACGACCGGGTTCACACCCGCTTCCAGTTCACGGACGGCGCCTACCATCCACTGCCCGGCCTTTGGCGGCGATCGCAACCCCTGGGCCGGGGCCGGGTCCTCTGGCGCGATGCATGGGGCGCGCCGCTCCTGGAGCGGGAGGCGATTGGAGCCGGTCACCACTCCAGGTTTCACTCCCGTTTCCATCCGCTGTGGTCGGAATGGGTGCTGCACCCCGAGTTTCCCCATTGGGCCGCGGACCAATTGCGGGAATTGGCAATCGTCCGCCCGGCCGGAACTTCCCAACCGGATACGCGCGCCCTCGATGAAGCTCAAATCCAGCCGAGCAGCGTGGCAAATCGGCAAGACCAACCCCGCCGCGGTGAGCAAACCCCGCTTCACCAAGCGTTTTGGGGGTTGGCCGCCCTGTGTTTCTGCCTTGAACGATGGCTGTCGGAAAGGAGGCCCGCATGACCCATACTCGAAACAGCGGAGAACAGGACCTGCTCGCCGTTCTGGCCCGTGACTGGAATCGCCGGGTCTATGTGGCTTTTGCTTTGTGGAGCCTGGCTTTTGCCGTTTTGGCGACCGCCCTGGCCGGCGTCTTTTTCGATTGGAGCGGGTTTCCGCTTGGCGTGACCTTTCTGGTAAGCGCCGCCGTGGCCCTCGCCCTGAAAACCAGGCTGCACGCCCATCACCTGGCCACGCCCGCCTCCATGGCGCGCCATCTCAACCGCATCGCGCCCGGCCTGCAAGACAGCGCGGACCTGCTCCTGAAAAAGAAGAGCGAGCTTACCGCCGTTGATGCGGCCCAAATTGAACGCATCGCGCCCGAGTTACGGGCCGCCGCCGCGGAGCTTCAACACCATCGCCTCGGCTTGCGCCAGGCCTGGACCGCATTCGCCGCGAGCCTGCTCCTGGGGACCCTTCTCCTGCTCGCGGGCGGGCGCCTCGCCGCCGCCTTGCGGGATCGGGTGCTTGCGGCCCGCTCGGCCGATCATCCGGTTGAGTCCATCGGCCGACCGGCCGAGCCACCGCGCCTGCTGGCCGCGCAAATCACGGTCCGCCCGCCCGCCTACACGGGGCTGGATTCCTTCGAGCAAACCGAGCTGGATCTGGAGGCGTCCGAGGGATCTACCCTTTCTTGGAGCCTGCGCTTCGATCAAGAGCTGACCGGGGCCGTCCTGCGCCGCGGCGGCTTGCCGGACCTGGCTCTTGAAAAGGAGAGCGACCTCCGCTACAGCGCGCAAACCGAACTGAATAGCTCGGGTTTTTACGCCATCGCGGCCACCGCCCACAACGGCTTAACCCTGGAGAGCGAGTATTACCGTTTGATCGCGGTCAAGGACCGGCCCGCGGAGATCCGCTTTCAACGGCCGAGCCGGGCGCGTACTGTTTTGGATCCCTCCCCGAGGCTGGCATTCGAATTGGAGGCCGTGGTGCGGGATGATTACGGCATCGGCCGCGCGGCGCTGCTGCTGACGCTCGCGCGGGGTAGCGGCGAGAACGTCCGCTTTCGCGAGAAACGGGTGGCTCTGCAACCGCCCGCCGCTCCCCTTTCCACCGAATGGAGCCTGGTCCACGGGCTGGATCTCGCCGAGTTGGGCATGGAGCCCGGGGATGAGCTCTACTTCCGTCTGGAGGTTTGGGACAACCGCGAACCCGAGGCCAACCGGAGCCTTTCCGAGAGCCTGGCGCTCATTATCCGTTCTCCGGAAACGCCGCTCGAGCTCTCCTCCGAGGGGATGGCCATCGACCTGGTGCCCGAGTACTTCCGCAGCCAGCGCCAGATCATCATCGATACTGAAAAACTGATCGCGGACCGGTCCGGCCTGAGCCGGAACGAGTTCCGCCGCCGCGCCCAGCGACTGGGCGCGGACCAAAAGATCCTCCGCCTCAAGTACGGCCAGTTCTTGGGCGAGGAATTCGAGTCCGGCGTCATTCTCATGGACCGTACGGTCGAGGCCGAGCTCGCCGAATTGGAAGGGGAGGACCACGAACATGGCGGGGCGTTTTCCGTGGCCGAGCATGCCGATGATCACGATCATGACGAGAATCTGTTCGAAACCGATGAAAACCAGGATTCCGCCGTCTTGGGCAATGCGGACCTGGAGCCCTTCGTCCACGCCCATGACACCATGGAAGACGCCACCTTTTTTTCCAAGCCCGTCAAGGAGGCCCTCAAGCGGGTGCTGGCGCATATGTGGGAGGCCGAGCTGTACCTGCGCACCTTCCGGCCGCGAACCGCGCTTCCCCCGGAATACCGGGCCTTGAAAGAGCTCAAGGAAATCCAGCAGGCCGCCCGCGTGTACGTGCAGCGGGTGGGTTTCGAGCCGCCGCCCATCCACGAGGATGAGATGCGCTTCAGCGGCGACCTCAAGGAACTGGAGGAACAGCGGGCCGCGCGCGAGCGCCGGGTGCCCGAGGAGCGTCGCCGCTTGCTGGCCGCCTTGGAAGCTTTGGATGCCGCGCGCGAGGGCTCGCTCACGGCCGCCCAAGGCGATGACCTGGAAGCCCTGCGCGCGCTGATCCAGGACAGGGCGGCCCAGGACCCACGCGGCTACCTGGACACCCTGAACCGGGTCAAGAACCTGTTGGCCTCGGTGGCGCGCGGCCAAGAACCCGCGCCCGCGGATCTGGACGCCATCGAGGGCGCGATTTGGAACCTGTTGCCGCCGCCCGCGTCCGCGCCCAGTCGGAACGGAGAGGTATCCGACCTCGCGGGCGCCTATTTCCGCCAGATCGGCCAACCCTCCGCATCCGCGCCGAGCGATCCCCGTTGAGGGTGCGTCCATGATGAGTCCGATTTCGACCTGGCTGAGCTGGGGCGCCTGGTCTTTTCCCGGCCCGCCGCTCCGCCTCTGGCTGATCCTTGCCGGCTGGGCGCTGGTTGGCTTTTGGCTGACCCGCGGCCTCCTCAAGAGCTCTCGTTCCGCGCGGCGCGGCCTCCGCCTGACCTGTTCCCTTGCGGCTCTCACCGCGCTTGCCCTGCTGGGGCTGCGGCCCCATCGCGGGAGCGAGGTAAACGCGCAAAGCGCGCTGCTGCTGACTCCCGGCGCTGGCGGGCAAACCCTGGAAGCATTCCTCGATGGTCATGCCGCGCGCGATCGGCTCTTCTCCCTGCCCGGCGTGGCGATTGCCCCGAAATGGAAAGCTGAAACCATTCCGGATCTCGGCTACCTGAAACGCCACTATCCGGCCATCAGGCATCTGCGCGTCTTCGGAAATGGCCTGGCCCCCTTCGAGTTGCAAGCCCTTGCGCCGATCCGGGTGGAGCCGCATCTGGAGCCCGAGACCGCGGGGTTCGCCTTTCTCGATTGGGAGGATTCCCTTCAACTGGGCCAAGACCTGGTGGTGCGGGGTCGCCTGAGCGGCGATCCGCCCGAAGAATCTCGCCTGGCGCTTAGGGACCCGGGCGGGGGGGAAAGCTTGCTTCCGCTCGCATCCATTCCCGATGGCCTGTTTTCCTTTACCCACACGCCGCGCACCGATGGCCGGCATTTCTATACCTTGGAGTTGTTGGACGCGGCCGGGGAATCGCTTGCGCGGGAGCGTCTCGCCGTGGATGTCCGGTCCGCCCGCGCCTTCTCCGTACTCTTTTTGGAGGCCGCGCCCCATTTTGAGACCAAGCACCTCAAGCGTTGGTTGGAAGAGGGCGGCCACTCCTACCTCATCCGTTCGCGAATCAGCCAGGATATTTATCGCTGGGAGAACGGCAACCGCGAGGCCATGCGCTTCAAGGCGTTGAATTCGGATCTGTTGGCCTCGTTTGATCTGCTGATCACGGACGGCCGCACCCTCGTAGGTCTGAGCGACGCGGAGCGCGAAACCCTGCGCGCGGCCATCGCGGACCAAGGCCTGGGCCTGCTGATCCGGCCGGATGGAGCCTCCTTCAGCGGCTTGAACCACGGCCAATTCTTCTGGAGTTTCCGCATCCTGCCCATCGAGGGCGCGCCCAATCGCGTGGCGGGCGTTCTGCTGATCGGCCTCTCCCAGGGAGAATCGCCGGCTCTGCCCTTGACCGGCCATGAGCTCGACCATGGGCCGGGCCAGTTCCCCCTCGCCGAGGATGGGCTCGGCCGGGTGTTGGCGGCCTGGGTCCCGCGTGGGAAGGGCCGCATCGCCACGAGTCTGATCGACGGCGCCTACCGCTGGCGCCTGCAGGGCCATCCCGAACGCCATGCGGCCTACTGGAAGCGCCTGATCCAGGAACTGGCGCGGCCCCAAAAGGCAAGCGACCAATGGCGCATCGTCTCCCTCAAACCCTACCTCACCGATCACCCCATCCAGCTGGCGCTGCGCACGGCCGATTCCTCGCCGCGGGTCAGCGCGACCGCACCCAGCGAGCGGCCCCTTACCCTTCCCCCGCGTCAAGACCCGACCCGTCTGGAAAGCTGGACCACCCTCTACTGGCCCGCCAAACCCGGCTGGCATCAGGTCCAGCGAAAAGGGGGCGAGGCCTTTCGCTTCCATGTGAGCGAACCCGAACGGTGGCAAGGACTTCAGGCGGCCCAGAAACGACAGGCCACGCTCGATTACGCCCAACGCGTGACAGCTCCAGACGGTGTAACCACGGCCATGATCGCCACCCGTGAAGAATTCCCCAGAGCCTGGCTCTTTGCCATCTTCCTGCTCTCCAGCGCGGCCCTCTGGCTGGAACGAAAATGGTCGGGTTAAGGAAGAAACTGCCTGGTTAGGATTGTCGGGTCAGTTACAATTTTGAAACTGAAAACCAAGGTACACGCGCAAGCCAAATCATGAAATACCACGGATCAAAAAGTTTGCGCTCTTTTCCAAACTCCGTGATCTCTGTGCCTCGGTGGTTTATCTGAAAAAATCACCACGAAGATTAGAAGAACCACGAAGAAGAATGGGCAAGAAGATCTTTTGACCACGAATGACGCCAATGCCACGAATAGCAGGGCAGCCTATTCGTTTGATTCGTGAAATTCGTGTTTTCCTCTTCTTCTTTTCCGGGCTTCGTGGTGAGAAAGATTTTTGGGGGTCTTGGGACCCGGCCTATTGGCTTGCCGCTCGGATTTGGGCCTTAATGGCGGCGATTTCTGCGTTGCGCCGGTGGTAGCCGACGATTTCACCCTTTTCGATCGTTCCGACGTAGTCGGGCGCCTGCCAGTCTTTCCAATCCGGTTGATGCGGCTCGTAGGGTTTTTCGGTTTTTTTGATCAGGGCGCGGGCCTCGGCCAGCTTTTCGCGGGCTTGAGAGATGTCCGTCAAGGCCAGGGCCAGGCGGGTGCGCTCCAGGGCGGCCTCGATTTGAAAGATGCGCATGGACCCGCGTTTTGCAATGGTCTCGGCCTCGGCCAGGTCCCGTTGGACCAATTCGATTTTGGTTGTTTCTCCCGTGACTTGGAGAACGGTGCGCCACAGCGCCGCCCGTTGCAGCAGGCCACGAGGCAATTCCTGTCTTTGTCCAGCCTGGCGCAGCAGTGAGACGGCTTGGTTCAAGTGCCGCACAGCCTTTTCAAAGATGATATTCGCATGGGTTTGTATTTGCGACCGGGCAGTTACCCGTTCCCATTCTAACACCGAGGTCCGACCAAGGGTCAGGTGATCGAGTGCGACTGTTAGGATAGGGAGATCGTTTGAGGTTGCAATCTCAAGTGCGGCCTCGGACCGAGCCCGTATATGTTTGAGATCTCTCAGTATGGAGGACAGGTTTCGACCCATGCGCGTTGCATGGGATTGTGGCTCTTCCCAATGGTGCCGGGCCGCCTCCCAGCGATCAAGGAGCAAATTACAATATAGGTAACCACGAAACGAGTAAAGCACAGGAAATTGCGGCTGCATCTCTTTTTGTACAGCTTCCGCCTCCGCGAAAGCCGCCGCGGCCGGCCTCTCTTTTCCAGCGGCATGCAATGCCTCGGCCAAAGTTGCACGCATTGGCATTCCAAGTAAATCATTTCCGCTTCGATCCGCAAATTCCACGCTTTGTTCACCCCGGCGCAACGCGGCCCTCACCTCGCCCAGCGTCAGCAACAGCTCGCTCAGGTTTTTGGTTTCCATGGAGGCATCCCTCCAATTCTCCTCGCGAATACGTCTGGAAACGGCGGATTCCATGAGTTCGGAGGCCTCGTGAAGCCGGCCCAATGCCCGCAAATAAAAACCTACTTGTCCCAAAATCAAACCTTGCTCCGCCGGGTTTAGGCGCTTACTCGGCACGAGCCAGGAATGGTCGAAAAGGTTGGCATAGGCGGCTAACTCTGCGCCAAATGCACAGAGTTTTCTTGAAGAAAAATACTTATTGTTTCGCTGAATCCGTCGCCGTAGGATCTCAGATCTCACTTCCTGGTGCAAACCCGCCTTGCAGCCATGGGCGACCGCGTGGTAGAGCGGCATCATGTCCTGGAGGTTTTCGGGCAGGTCCGGTGCGGTTTCTTTTAAGTGAACGTACAGGCGGCGATGGGCCTCGCGGGCGCCATCCTCGTGATCCCGGGCCAGGCGCTCGGCGAAGTGTTCGCGGATCAGGGGATGGGCATCCAGGCCGGTTTCCTGGATTGAACTCTCTTCGGCCTCGGGTTTCTCGGCCAAAAGCCGGGCGGCGCGCAGGCGCTCCACGGCCCGCTGCCACAGGTCCTCGCGGTCACCGGCGAGCAGGGCCTGGGTCAGGCCGGGGATGGCGGGCTCGGCGCGCAGGGCGGCCAGGCAGCCGGAATCCGCGGGACGGTTGAACAGGCCCATCAGCCGCAGGATGGCCGCGGCCGCGCGGCCGATGGCGTCCTCCTTCTCCAGCCAGGTCTCGTAGGAGGCCATCACCTTGCGGGCGTGTTCGGCGTAGCGTTCATGGCCCTTGAACAGCAGCGCCTCGTTCCTACGGGTGACATCGCCGCCGCACTGGTTTTTCAAATAGGTGCCCAGCAGAATCAGGGCCAGGGCATGGCCCTCCACCTCGATCGAGGCTTTTTCCAACTCGTCTCCATCGCCAACTACCTGGTAGCGCCGCAGCAGGGCCGCGCCAGAACGCGGGGAAAGCCGGATCAGGTCAATGGTTTCCCGTTTGGGGGAATCCATTTCGTTGAGAACGGGCACGGCCTCGCGGGTGGTGACGATGCAGAGTCCCTCATGGTTCCAGCCCAGACCCTGCAGCAAGGCCTGAATGGCGGGGTCGGTGAGCTCGCCTTCCATGGGGCCGGGCGGGTGCTGCAGCGGCTCCAGCCCGTCCAGGATCAGCAGGGTACGCTCCTGGCGGACCAGTTCGGCCAGGCGTTCGCCCTTGGCCCAGGGGTCCTTGTATTGCCCGGTGTTGTTTTCGCCGAACCAGCGCAGGGCGCGCTCGAAGAACTCATCCGCCGAGGACTGCTGCTTGGTGCCCTGACTGTAAAAAGACCAGTCGAACACCCGCTCTGCCCCGCCATGATCCGCTCTGTCGAGCAAGCGTTCGCGCCATTTCTTCACCAGTTGGGTCTTGCCTACCCCGCCCGGCGCCACGATCTGCATGATGCGGGTCTCGCGGCTCGCCCAGGCCGCGTCCAGCAATGCGGTTTCGGTTGTGCGGCCCACCAAGAACTCCCCGGTGCGCGGCAGCTTGGAGGTGGCGATTCTTGGGGGCTTGGCGGGCACTCGCGGTTGCTTTTTAGGCGTCGCCACGGCTTTGATTTTTTCGCAGATTGCCACCCATGCCTTGTTTTGTTCACCGGGGTTGATTGTGTCCAAGGGTCGGGATGGATCGTGGGCCGCCTGGTAGCGCGCCAGTTTGGTTTCGGTGAAGGAACTGGCGCTCAGCGGGACCCATACCACGGTCAGGCCTTCCTTCTCCGCGGCTTCCAGCAGGGGCGGCAATTCTTGTTCGGCAATGAAGTCGGAAGCCAGAAAGTCCGGGCTGACCAGCAGCACCGCCACCTTGGCCGCCGCTAAGGCCCGGTTGATCTCTTCCTCCCAATGAGCTCCGGTTTGGATGTGGGTATCGTCCCACACGGAAAAGGCGTTGTTGCGGACATAGGGTTTCAGATGCACACACAGCTTGTCTAATGAGGCTTTGTCCTGGTGGCTGTAGCTGATGAAGACCTGATCCCGTGGGGTTGGGGACATGCTGTTTTTCTCGCTGGGAGGTGATTAAAAACGCGAAAGGAAGAACGCATCTACATTTTTTCGCTATTCTAGCAGGGTTTTTGGAGCTCATGCCTCTATCCGTGAGGGTTGGAAGAAAGTCGCAAAATCATCTTTTGGGTAAGTCAGGTTTTTGCGGTCTCAACAAAGGCAAGCCCGGGCCAACCCTGGATCCCATTCAGTCCGGAAGACGGGGGGAGGCATACCACCAATAGATTGGTTTTCTCTCAACTCCGTGATCTCCGCGCCTCGGTGGTGATGATTTTCCTAAAAACAAACACCGCGAGGGGGAACGACAGGAAGAAATTTTCACCACGAATGACACCCATCACGCGAATAGGGAGGCAGCCCATTCGTCTGATTCGTGAAATTCGTGTTTACCCTTCTTCTTCCTCGGCATCTCGGAGAGAAGGGTCTTTTGACTTTTGGCCGCTTCCGGCTTGGAGCGCTCGTCCGCCGCGCCGTCCCGGCGAAGCGCACAACATCGGGTTGGTCGGTTTACTGGTCCTTGTTGCCGAAGCGGAAACGGACACCCAGGTTGAAGCGCGTGCGCTGGGTTTCGAAGAGGCCGGGCTGATCGATGGGCGTCACGTAGTCGGGCCCCGCGTTGGAAAGTACGAACTCCTGATCCGTGGTGTTGCGGTCACGGTTTTGGGTGTAAAGCCAGGCGGCCTCCAGCAGGAGCCAGCGGTTCATGGCGTAGGAGACGCCGAACGAGTAGAGGAAGCGGTCGTTATCGGGGAAAGAAGGGGAGAGCGTGGCGTCCGGGACCACGTTCTGAACGCTGCCGAGCCCGATCCGCCACAGCAGGGCGCGGCGCTGTTGGAAATCGCCGGTAATGCGAATGCTGAGGCTGTCGTCCCAGGCGCGCGGCAACACCACCGCTTCCGGTTGGCCCTGGTTGTCGCGGGTGTTGAACACAACCCGTTCCACGGAGGACCATTGGTCAAGCGCGACGCTGGCCTCGATGCGTGTCCGCACGGTGACCTTGGTGGAGAACCCGGCGGCGAAGCGTTCGGGCAGGGTGAGGGCCGTGGCGAGGGGAGCGCCGTGAAAGGTTTGGCCGAAGGCCGCGATCGCCCTGGGGTCCTCCAGCCGGTTGTAGAGGTCGTACCCGCGGGTTCCGTCCAGATCCAGTTCGGTCTCGCTTTGGTAACTGAGCCCGATCTGGAAGCTTCTTCCGCGTGCGAACTGAATGCCCGCGGTGAAGCCGGTGCCGTCGCCATCGGCCTCGAAGGTCTCGCGGGTCTCGTAAAATATGCCGTTATCCAAATCCAGGGGCCGGGCGAGAACGCGGCGCTCCTGCATGTCGGCCTGGGCAAAACGGAAAGCCGCGCCGATGGAGAGCGAACGGGTGAGGCGGAGACCCAATCCCGCCATATGCTCCTGCACCTGGAATTCCGAGCCGATGGAGCGGAATCGCCCCGGGAAATCCGGCTCATCCCAATCCAGTTCAAAATGATGGGTGGTCGCCGAGCCGATGGCGAGCCCCACGCGGCCCAGGTTGAAATTGATGAACAGATTGGACAGGGCGTTGATGGTGGGGTCCGAACCCCAGGTGGATTGGCCGGGGTTGCTGTAAAAGCTCTTGCTGAAGGAGGGCATGGCGCTCAGCGCGATCTCGGTGAAACGCAAGCGGGACAGACCCGCGGGATTGTAGTAAAGCGCCGAGCCGTCTTC